>JAFAKB010000030.1 GCA_019235885.1 Candidatus Eremiobacterota bacterium
CTCCAGCGCGGCAAGGTATGCGTCGAGCCGTTCGCGGCTCTCGAAGCGGTAGGTGCTGCGTCCGAGATACGGATCGCCCTCACCACCCAAGATGTGGTGGAACAGAATGCCTTCCTGCAGCGGCGCGAGCGGGTAGATATCTTGCACGTTGGCGGCGCCGCCCGGCACCGCCGCGACGACGGCGGCGATCTCAGACGCGCTGAGCTGCACGAGCGGCAGCATCTCGGGCGTGATATGAGTGCAGCCGTCGTCGATCGCATTCGGCGGGATCGCGACGTCCACGCTCTCGTCGCGCACCGCGCTCGCCAGCTCGCGCAGGCTGTTCGAAGCAAAGAACGCCGCCGCATCGACGTGCAGGCCGACTTGGCGCAGGCGCTCCAGCGCTGCGACCACAAGCAGCGAGTGCCCGCCCAGCTCGAAGAAGTTGTCGTTGCGGCCGACGCGCTCGACGTTCAGCAGCTCGCGCCACACCGCCGCCAGCGTCAGCTCGACATCGCCCGCCGGCGCTTCGTACGCGCGCGAGGCGTACGCGCCGTCGTCGGGTGCCGGGAGCACGCGGCGGTCGAGCTTTCCGTGCGCGGTCAGCGGCAGCGCGTCAAGCTGCACGTACGCGGCCGGAACCATGTAGTCGGGCAGGGTCGCGGCGAGGTAGTCGCGCAGCTCCTCCGCGCTCAACGGCGCCGGCGCGGCGTAGTAGGCCACCAGCCGCTTCTCGCCGTGCCGATCGTCGAGCGGCACGACTGCCGCTTCACGCACCGCCGGATGCGCGCCGAGCCGGGCCTCGATCTCGCCGAGCTCGATGCGGAATCCGCGGATCTTCACCTGGAAGTCGTTGCGGCCCAAGAACTCGATGTTGCCGTCCGGCAGGTATCGGGCGAGGTCGCCGGACTTGTACAGCCGGTCGCCGTTCACGAACGGGTTCGCGATGAAGCGCTCCGCCGTGAGGTCGTCGCGGTTCAGATAACCCTGCGCGACCTGCGCGCCGCCGATGTACAGCTCGCCGCCGACGCCGATCGGGGCCGGCTCCATGCGCGCGTCCAAGATGTAGATGCGCGTATTCGCGAACGGCCGGCCGATGCAGTTCGCCACGCCGTTCAGCGCGATGCCGTCGACGCGGTAGCGCGTGCTGACGATCACCGCTTCGGTCGGCCCGTAGAGCTCGAACACCCGCGCTTTCGGGAAGCGCTCGCGCAGCTTGATCAACAGCCGCTCGGGGACCGCCTCGCCGCCGACCAGCACGGTGTGGAGCGAGCGGTACTCGCCCGCGCCGAGCGCGTCGAGCCAAGCTTCCATCAGCGTCGGCACGGCGTGGAACACGGTCGCGTGCTGCGTGCGCGCGCGCAGCTGCTCCGGGTCTTTCACCTGCGCGTTCGTCAGCAACAGGCTGCAGCCGCCGTTGATGAGCGGCATGAGCAGCTCGAAGAGCGCGATGTCGAACGCCGGCGAGGCGAGGTTCGTGACGACGTCGCCGTCGCCGAAGCCGAGATCGCGCTGCACGCCGAGCAGCCGCGAGCAGAGCTGTCCGTGGCTGACCATCACGCCCTTCGGCGCACCGGTCGAACCGGAGGTGTAGATGACGTAAGCGACATCCGAGGAGCCGGCGGCGCCGCGCAGGTTCGCGGTGGGCTCCGCCGCCCAGCCGGCGGCGTCGGCGACGACGTCGACGACGCGCGCCGGCGAGCGGTGCAGCAGCTCGGCGCGCTCGGCGGCGGCGCGCGCGTGCGTCAGCACGACGTGCGGCGCCGCGTCGGCCAGCATGTAGGAGAGGCGCTCGTGCGGATACGCCGGATCGAGCGGCACGTACGTGCCGCCTGCCTTGAGCACCGCCAGCACCCCGGTGACGAGCTCCGGACTGCGCTCCATCAGCACGCCGACGCGTGTCTGCGCTTGCACGCCGACCTTTTGCAGGTACCGCGCCAAGCGATTTGCGCGCGCGTTGAGCTCGGCGTAGCTCACGCGCACGCCGTCGAACTCGACCGCCGGCGCTTCCGGCGCGCGCGCGGCCTGCTCTTCGAACAGCTGGTGCACGCGGCGGTCGGTGGGGTACGGACGTTCGGTCGCGTTCCACTCCACCAGCAGCTGCGCGCGCTCGCGCTCGGGGACGACTTCGATGCTCACCAGCGCTCGCGCCGGCTCGTTTTGCAGCGCGTCGGCGACGCCGGCCAGCGCCGCCTGCATGTATCCGCACAAGCGATCCGGGTCGACCGAGGCGTCCGACTTCACCGAGAGGCTCAGCTCGTCGCCGTGGTCGTTGACCGACATCCCGATCGGGTAGTTCGTCCGCTCCTCGCCGCCGCTCGCCGCGAAGCCCTTCCAGGCTTCGTCGTCGCCGCTCTTGCGCGGCTTGCCGTGGCGGTAGTTCAGCAGCGCGCTGAACAGCGGCGTCGACGCCGGAACGGCGCTGCACGCCTGCGCCAGTGTCAGCGGAGCGTGCTCGTGGCGCAGCAGCTGCGCAAGCAGCAACTGCGTCTCCTCGACGCTTTCGCGCACGCCGCGCGCGCCGATCTTGAGCCGCACCGGGAGCGTGTTCATGAACATGCCGAGCGCACGGCCCGAGCCTTCGCCCTGCATGCGCCCGAACAGCAGCGTGCCGAACACGACGTCGTCGCGGCCGGAGACCCGTGCCAGCACGCGCGCCCACGCGACGTGGCAGATGCTGGCGGTGCTGACACCGGTCGAGCGCGCGACCGTGCGCAAGCGCTCCCCGAGCGCCGCATCGACGACTTGGTACGTCTGCCGCGTCGTCGAGCCGTCGCGGCGCACGTCGACTAGGCCGAAAGGCGCGGTCGGCTCGTCGACGTCGGCGAGCATCTCGCGGAAGAACTGCTCGTGCTCTTCGCGGCTGACGCCGAGCTTCGCTTGGGCGATGAAGTTCCGGAACGGCACCGGGACCGGCAGCTCGTGCGCTCGCCCGAGCAGATGCGCTTCGACTTCGTGCTCCATCACCTCCATCGCGGTGTGGTCGCCGAGCAGGTGGTGCTTGAGCAGCACCATCGCCCACCCGTCACCGTCGCTACCGGCGTCGCGCGCGACGTATGCGCGCATGATCGGCGCCTGCCGCACGTCGAGCCGGAAGCGGCGCGGGTTGAAGCGCTCCGCCAGCTGCCCCGCGACGTCGCCCGCGGCCGGGTCGACGCTGACTTCTTCCACCGCCAGCGGCGCACGGCGCAGCACGACCTGTACCGGCTCGGGCAAGCCCTCCCACAGAACCGCGGTGCGCAGCACGTCGTGCCGCGCGATCACGGAGTCCAGCGCGGCGAGATATGCGTCGACCCGCTCCCGGCTCTCGAAGCGGTACGTGCTTCGTCCGAGATACGGATCGCCCTCGCCGCCGAGGATGTGGTGGAACAGAATCCCTTCCTGCAGCGGCGCGAGCGGGTAGATATCTTGCACGTTTGCAGCGCCGCCCGGCACCGCCGCGACGACGGCGGCGATCTCGGACGCGCTGAGCTGCACGAGCGGCAGCATCTCCGGCGTGATCCGTGTGCAGCCGTCCGCGATCGCGTTCGGCGGGATGGCGACGTCCACACTTTCGTCGCGCACGGCGCTTGCCAGCTCGCGCAGCGTGTTTGAAGCAAAGAACGCCGCCGCATCGACGTGCAGCCCGACTTGGCGCAGGCGCTCGAGCGCCGCGACGACCAGCAGCGAGTGACCGCCCAGCTCGAAGAAGTTGTCGTTCCGGCCGACGCGCTCGACGCCCAGCAGCTCGCGCCATACCGCGGCGAGCGTGATCTCCGTTTCACCGGCGGGCGCTTCGTACGCGCGGGATGCGTAGGCGGCGTCATCGGGCGCCGGCAGCGCGCGGCGGTCGAGCTTGCCGTGCGCGGTCAGCGGCAGCGCGTCGAGCTGCACGTACGCGGCCGGAATCATGTACTCAGGCAACGCCGCGGCAACGTGACCGCGCAACTCGTCCGCTGCCAGCGGCTCGCGCGCGACATAGTACGCCACCAGCCGCCTCTCGCCGTCGCGGCCTTCGAGCGGCACGACTGCCGCTTCACGCACCGCCGGATGCGCGGCGAGCCGGGCCTCGATCTCGCCGAGCTCGATCCGGAAGCCGCGAATCTTCACCTGGAAGTCGTTGCGGCCGAGGAACTCGATGTTGCCGTCCGGCAAGTACCGCGCGAGGTCGCCCGTCTTGTAGAGACGATCACCTTCCACGAACGGGCTCGCGATGAAGCGCTCCGCCGTCAGGTCGGCGCGATTGAGGTAACATTGCGCGATCTGAGCGCCGCCGATGTACAGCTCACCGCCGACGCCGATCGGGGTTGGCTGCATGCACGCGTCGAGAACGTAGGCGCGCGTGTTCGCGAACGGCCGGCCGATGCAATGTGCAACGCCGTTCGGTGCAGCACCGTCCGCACGATACCGTGTGCTGATGATCACCGCTTCCGTCGGGCCGTAGAATTCGAACACGCGCGCTTTCGGGAAGCGCTCGCGCAGCTTGATCAACAGCCGCTCCGGGACCGCCTCGCCGCCGACGAGCAGCGTGTGCAGCGAGCCGTACTCGCTCGCGCCGAGCGAGTCGAGCCAGGCTTCCATGAGCGTCGGCACCGCGTGGAACACGGTCGCGTGCTGCGTCCGCGCGCGCAGCTGCTCCGGGTCTTTCACCTGCGCGTTCGTCAGCAACAGGCTGCAGCCGCCGGTCGTCAGCGGCATCAGCAACTCGAACAGCGCGATGTCGAACGCCGGCGATGCGAGGTTCGGCATCACGTCGGCGGGGCCGAAGCTCAGGTCGAGCTGCGCGCCGAGCAGCCGCGAGCAGAGCTGCTCGTGGGTGACGACGACGCCCTTCGGCGCGCCGGTCGAGCCGGAGGTGTAGATCACGTACGCCGGGTCTGAGGGCGCCGCGGCGCCCTGCAGATCCGACGCCTGCATCGCCGACCAGTCACTTGCGCCGGCAGAGACGTCGACAACGCGAACCGCCGACTGCCGGATCGGCTCCAGGCGGTCCGGCGCGACGCGGCCGTGCGTGAGCACGACCGGCGGCGCCGCATCGGCAAGCATGGAGGACAGGCGGTCATCCGGGTACGCCGGATCGAGCGGGACGTACGTGCCGCCCGCCTTCAGCACCGCGAGCACGCCGGTGACGAATTCAAAACTGCGCTCCATCAGCACGCCGACGAGCGTTTGCGCTTGCACGCCGAGCGATTGCAGGTGCCGCGCCAAGCGGTTCGCCTGGGCGTTGAGCTCAGCATAGCTGATCCGCTCGCCGTCGAACTCCAGCGCGACCGATTCCGGCGCGCGCACAACCTGCTCTT
This sequence comes from Candidatus Eremiobacterota bacterium, assembly GCA_019235885.1. Taxonomy (GTDB): domain Bacteria; phylum Vulcanimicrobiota; class Vulcanimicrobiia; order Vulcanimicrobiales; family Vulcanimicrobiaceae; genus Vulcanimicrobium. Next base: position 5,259 of record JAFAKB010000030.1, read on the forward strand.
CGAAGAGCTGATGCACGCAGCGTGCCGCATCGTAGGCGCGTTCGGTGGCGTTCCACTCGTAGACCACCTGCGCGCGCTCGCGCTCGGGAACTACCTCGACGCTCGCCAGCGCGCGCGCGGGTTCCCGCTCCAGCGCCTCGACGACGCCGGCCAGCGCCGTCTGCATGTAGCCGCACAACCGGTCGGGGTCGACCGATTCGTCGGACTTCACCGACAGGCTCAGCTCGTCGCCGTGGTCGTTGACCGACATCCCGACCGGGTAGTTGGTGCGCTCCTCGCCGCTCAGGACCGCGATGCCCTGCCATGCCCGATCGGCATCGGCGGAGGTCTCGCTCTTGCGCGCGCCGTGTCGATAGTTCAACAGCGAGCTGAACAGCGGCGTCGAGCCCGGCACCGCGCTGCAGCGCTGCGCGAGCGCCAGCGGCGCGTGCTCGTGCCGCAAGAGCTGCGCGAGCAACACGTGCGCGTCCTCGACGCTCTCGCGCACGCTCTTGCCGACCCGCAAGCGCACGGGCAGCGTGTTCATGAACATTCCGATCGCGCGGTCCGCGCCTTCGGCTTGCATGCGGCCGAACAGCAGCGTGCCGAACACGACGTCGTCGCGGCCGGAGACCCGCGCGAGGACGCGCGCCCACGCGACGTGGCAGACGCTCGCCGCGCTCACGCCGGCGGCGCGCGCGACGGCGCGCAGGCGCTCCGCGAGCGCCGCGTCGACGACTTGGTACGTCTGCCGCGTCGTCGAGCCGTCGCGGCGCACGTCGACCAACCCGAACGGCGCGGTCGGCTCGTCGACGTCCACGAGCATCTCGCGGAAGAACTGCTCGTGCTCTTCGCGGCTCACGCCCAAGCGCGCTTGCGCGATGAAGTTCCGGAACGGCACCGGCTCCGCCAGCTCGTCAGCGCGCCCGAGCAGATGCATCTGGACTTCGTGCTCCATCACCTCCATCGCGGTGTGGTCGCCGAGCAGGTGGTGCTTGAGCAAGACCATCGCCCACCCGTCGCCGGCGTCGCGCGCGACGTACGCGCGCATGATCGGCGCCTGCCGCACGTCGAGCCTGAAGTGGCGCGGGTTGAAGCGCTCCGCGAGCTGCTCCGCGACGTCGCCGGCGGCCGGATCGACGGTCACTTCTTCGACGGCGAGCGGCGCGCGGCGCAGCACCACTTGAACGGGCTCGGGGAGATTCTCCCACACCACCGCCGTGCACAGCACGTCGTGCCGCGCGATCACCGACTCCAGCGCGTTGAGATACGCGTCCAGACGCTCGCGGCTCTCGAAGCGATACGCCGTCCGCGAGAGGTACGGATCGCCCTCGCCGCCGAGCAGATGATGGAACAGCACGCCTTCCTGCAGCGGCGCGAGCGGGTAGACGTCTTGCACGTTCGCCGCGCCGCCCGGCACCGCCGTGACGATCCCGGCGATCTCCGTTACGGTGAGCTGCACCAGCGGCAGCATCTCCGGCGCGATGTGCGTGCAGCCCTCGGGGATCGCGTTCGGCGGGATTGCGACTTCCGAGCTCTCGTCCTTCACGGCAGCGGCCAGCTCTTTGAGCGTCCCTGACGCGAAGAACGCCGCCGCATCGACGTGCAGGCCGGCTTGCCGCAAGCGCTCGAGCGCCGCGACGACCAGCAGCGAGTGCCCGCCCAGCTCGAAGAAGTTGTCGTTGCGCCCGACGCGCTCCACGCCGAGCAGTTCGCGCCACACCGCCGCGAGCGTCAACTCGGTGTCACCGGCCGGCGCTTCGTACGCGTGCGAGACGTATGCGCCGTCGTCGGGTGCCGGGAGCGCGCGGCGATCCAGCTTGCCGTGCGCCGTCAGCGGCAGCGCGTCGAGCTGCACGTACGCCGCCGGAATCATGTAGTCCGGGAGCGTCGCCGCGACGTGGCCGCGCAGCTCCTCCGCGCTCAGCGCCGTCGGCGCGGTGTAGTACGCCGCCAGCCGCTTCTCGCCGGTGCGGTCTTCCAGCGCGACGACCGCCACGTCGCGCACGCCGGGATACGACCACAGCCGCGCCTCGATCTCGCCCAGCTCGATGCGGAAGCCGCGAATCTTCACCTGGAAGTCGTTCCGGCCCAAGAACTCGATGTTGCCGTCGGGCAAGTAGCGCGCGAGGTCGCCGGTCTTGTACAAACGGTCGCCGTCCACGAACGGGCTGGCGATGAACCGCTCCGCCGTCAGGTCGGCGCGATTGAGGTACCCTTGCGCGACCTGCGCGCCGCCGATGTACAGCTCGGCCGCAACCCCGATCGGCGCCGGCTGCATGCGCGCGTCCAAAATGTACGTGCGCGTGTTCGCGAACGGCCGGCCGATGCAATTCGCCACGCCTTCGAGCGGCGACCCGTCCGCGCGGAACCGGGTGCTGATGATTACCGCTTCGGTCGGGCCGTAGAACTCGAACACCCGCGCCGCCGGGAAGCGCTGCGTCAGCTTGCGCAGCAGCCGCTCGGGAACCGCCTCGCCGCCGACCAGCAGCGTATGCAGCGAGCCGTACTCGCTCGCGCCGAGCGCGTCGAGCCACGCCTCCATTAGCGTCGGCACCGCGTGAAACACGGTCGCGTGCTGCGTGCGCGCGCGCAGCTGCTCCAGGTCTTTTACCTGCGCGCTGCTCAGCAAGAGGCTGCAGCCGCCCGTCGTCAGCGGCATCAGCAGCTCGAACAGCGCGATGTCGAACGCCGGCGAAGCCAGGTTCGTGACCACGTCGGCGGGCCTGAAACCGAGGTCGAGCTGTGCGCCGAGCAGTCGCGAGGAGAGCTGCTCGTGGCTCACCATGACGCCTTTCGGCGCGCCGGTCGAGCCGGACGTGTAGATGACGTACGCGAGATCGGAAGGCCCGGCCGCGCCAGGCAGGTTCGCATCGGACTCCGCGGACCAGTGACGATCATCGGCCACGACGTCGACCACGCGCGCCGACGTAAGGCTCAGCACGTCGGCGCGCTCGCGCGCGACACGGCCGTGCGTCAGCACCACCGGCGGCGCCGCATCGCCGAGCATGAACGCCAGCCGCTCCGACGGATACGCCGGATCGAGCGGCACGTAGGCGCCGCCCGCTTTCAGCACGCCGAGCACGGCGACGACGAATTCCGGGCTGCGCTCCATCAGCACGCCCACCCGCGTCCGCGCCTGCACGCCGAGCGTTCGCAGGTGCCGCGCCAAGCGGTTCGCGCGGGCGTCGAGCTCGCCGTAGCTCAGCCGCTCGCCGTCCATCTCCAGCGCGACCGACTCCGGCGCGCGCGACGCTTGGTCTTCGAACAGCTCGTGCACGCAGCGTGCCGCCGCGTAGTCGCGCTCGGTCGCGTTCCACTCGACCAGCACGCGCGCGCGCTCGTCCTCCGGAACCACCTCGACGCTCGTCAGCGGGCGCGCCGGATCGCGCTCGAGCGCTTCCACCACGCCGGCCAGCGCCGTCTGCATGTACGCGCTCAGGCGCGAGGGATCGACCGACGCGTCCGACTTCACCGACAGGCTCAGCGCGCCGCCGCCGTGATCGTTGACCGACATCCCGATCGGGTAGTTGGTCCGTTCCTCGGCCTCTTCGACCGTGATGCCTTCCCAGGCGTCGCCCGTCGTGTCGCTGTCGTCGTGGCGATAGTTCAGCAGCGCGGTGAAGAGCGGCAACGAGCCCGGCACCGCGCTGCAGCGCTGCGCCAGCGCCAGCGAGGCGTGCTCGTGGCGTAGGAGTTGCGCGAGCAGCAATTGCGCCTCGTCGACGCTCTCGCGCACGCCGCGCCCGCCGGTCTTCAGCCGCACCGGAAGCGTGTTCATGAACATCCCGAGCGCGCGGTCCGAGCCGGCGCCCTGCATGCGCCCGAACATGAGCGTCCCGAACACGACGTCGTCGCGCCCGGAGACGCGCGCCAGCACGCGCGCCCATGCGACGTGGCAGATGCTCGCCGTGCTGACCCCGATCGAGCGCGCGACGCTGCGCAGCCGGTGGGCGAGCGCGGCGTCGACCACCTCGAACGCTTGCCGCGTCGCCGAACCATCGCGCCGCACGTCGACCAACCCGTACGGCGCGGTCGGCTCGTCGACGTCTTCCAGCAGCTCGCGGAAGAACAGCTCGTGCTCTTCGCGGCTGACGCCCAGCCGCGCCTGCGCGATGAAGTTCCGGAACGGCACCGGCTCGGGGAGCGCGTCCGCGCGCCCGAGCAGGTGCGCTTCCACCTCGGCCTGCATCAGCTCCATCGCCGTGTGGTCGCCGAGCAAATGGTGCTTGAGCAGCACCATCGCCCACGCCTCGCCGGCGCCGCGCGCGACGTACGCGCGCATGATCGGCGCCTGCCGCACGTCGAGCCGGAAGCTGCGCGGGTCGAACCGCGCCGCAAGCTGTTCGCCCACGTCGCCGGCCGCCGGGTCGGCGCTCACTTCTTCCACCGTCAGCGGCGCGCGCCGCAGCACCACTTGCACGGGCTCGGACAAGCCTTCCCACACGACCGCCGTGCGCAGCACGTCGTGCCGCGCGATCACCGCCTCCAGCGCTTGCAGATAGGCGTCGAGCCGCGCGCGGCTCTCGAACCGGTACACCGTCCGCGACAGGTACGGATCGCCCTCGCCGCCGAGCAGATGGTGAAAGAGCACGCCTTCCTGCAGCGGTGCGAGCGGGTAGACGTCTTGCACGTTCGCCGCGCCGCCCGGAACCGCGGAAACCACGGCCGCGATCTCGGCAGCATTCAACGCCACCAGCGGCAGCATCTCCGGCGCGATCGCGGTGCAGCCGTCGGGGATCGCGTTCGGCGGGATCGCGACCTGCAAGCTTTCTTCGCGAACGGCGCTCGCCAATTCGCTCAGCGTGGTGGAAGCGAAGAACGCCGCCGCGTCGACGTGCAGGCCGACCTGCCGCAAGCGCTCGAGCGCCGCGACGACGAGCAGCGAGTGCCCGCCGAGCTCGAAGAAGTTGTCGTTGCGGCCGACCCGCTCGACGCCGAGCAATTCGCGCCACACCGCCGCGAGCGTCAGCTCGACGTCGCCGGCCGGCGCTTCGTACGCGCGCGAGACGTACGCGTCCTCGTCGGGCGCCGGCAGCGCGCGGCGGTCCAGCTTGCCGTGCGCGGTGAGCGGGAGCGCGGCGAGGTGCACGTACGCGGCGGGGATCATGTAGTCGGGGAGCGTCGCCGCGACGTGGCCGCGCAGATCCTCCGCGCTCGGCGCGTCCGGCGCACCGGCGGCTGCGCCGGCGGTGTAGTACGCCACCAGCCGCTTCTCGCCGGCGCGGTCTTCGAGCGCGATGACGGCGATGTCGCGCACGCCCGGGTACGACCACAGCCGCGCCTCGATCTCGCCCAGCTCGATGCGGAAGCCGCGAATCTTCACCTGGAAGTCGTTCCGGCCCAAGAACTCGATGTTGCTGTCGGGCAAGTAGCGCGCGAGATCGCCGGTCTTGTACAGCCGGTCACCGTCGACGAACGGGCTGGCGATGAAGCGCTCCGCCGTCAAATCGTCACGGTTCAGATAGCCGAGCGCGACCTGCGCGCCGCCGACGTAGAGCTCGCCGCCGACGCCGATCGGCGCCGGCTGCATGCGCGCATCGAGCACGTACGTGCGCGTGTTCGCGAACGGCCGGCCGATGCAGTTCGCCACCCCTTCGAGCGGCGTCCCGTCCGCACGATACCGCGTGCTCACGATGACCGCCTCGGTCGGGCCGTACAGCTCGAACACCCGCGCTTGCGGAAAGCGCTCCGTCAGCTTGCGCAGCAAACGCTGTGGGACCGCTTCGCCGCCGACGAGGAGCGTGTGCAGCGCGCCGTACTCGCTCGGCCCGATCGCGTCGAGCCATGCTTCCATCAGCGTCGGCACGGCGTGGAACACCGTCGCGCGCCGGGTGCGCGCGCGCAGCTGTGCCAGGTCTCTCACGTCGGCGGCGCCGAGCAGCAGGCTGCGCCCGCCGGTCACCAGCGGCATGAGCAGCTCGAACAGCGCGATGTCGAACGCCGGCGAGGCGAGGTTCGTCACGACGTCGGCGCGGCCGAGACGAAGGTCCAGCTGCGCGCCGAGCAGCCGCGAGCAGAGCTGCTCGTGGCTCACCATCACGCCCTTCGGCGCACCGGTCGAGCCGGAGGTGTAGATGACGTACGCAGGATCCGAAGGCGCCGCGAGAGCAGGCGGATTGCATTCCGGCTCCCACGACCACGCATCGGCGTCGGCCACCACGTCGACCACGCGAACCGCAGCCTGCCGCAGCAGCTCCGCGCGGTCGCGCGCGACGTGCGGGTGCGTCAGCACGACCGGCGGCGCGGCGTCGGCGAGCATGAACGCCAGCCGCTCTTCCGGATACGCCGGATCGAGCGGCACGTACACGGCGCCCGCCTTGAGGACGGCGAGCACGCCGACGACGAGCTCCAGGCTGCGCTCCATCAGCACGCCGACGCGCGTCTGCGCCTGCACGCCGAGCATTCGCAGGTGCCGCGCCAAGCGGTTCGCGCGCGCGTTGAGCTCGCCGTAGCTGAGCCGCGCGCCGTCGAATTCCAGCGCGACCGCCTTCGGCGCGCGCCAGGCCTGCTCTTCGAACAGCTCGTGCACGAAGCGGTCGTCCCCGAACGGATGCTCGGTGGCGTTCCATTCGTAGAGCACGCGCGCTCGTTCGGGCTCGGGAACGACTTCGACGCTCGCCAGCGTGCGCGCCGCATCGCGCTCGAGCGCCTCGACCACGCCGGCCAGCGCGGTCTGCACGTACCCGCATAGCCGCTCGGGGTCGACCGACGCGTCGGACTTTACCGACAGCTTCAGCTCGGCGCCCGTGTCGTTGACGGAGACGCCGATCGGGTAGTTCGTGCGCTCCTCGCCGCCCAACAGCGAAACGCCGTCCCAGGCACCGCCGGCCTGCGCGCTCGGCGCGGCCCCGTGCCGGTAGTTCAGCAGCGAGCTGAACAGCGGCGTCGACGCGGGCACCGCGCTGCACGCCTGCGCCAGCGTCAGCGGCGCGTGCTCGTGCCGCAGCAGCTGCGCGAGCAGCGTCTGCATCGCCTCGACGCTCGCGCCGACGCCGCCGTCGATGCGCGCGCGCACCGGCAGCGTGTTGGTGAACATCCCCAGCGCGCGCTCGACCCCTTCCCCCTCGCCGCGCCCGAACAGCACCGTCCCGAAGACGACGTCGTCGCGTCCGGAGACGCGCGCCAGCACGCGCGCCCACGCGACGTGCACGACGCTCGCGGTGCTGACGCCGTTCGCGCGCGCGGCGCTGCGCAGCCGCTCGGCGAGCGCGCCGTCGACGCTCGCCGACGCTTCGCGGATGCGCGACCCGTCGCGCTGCGCGTCGATCAGTCCGAACGGCGCCGTCGGCTCGTCGACGTCCGCCAGCAGCTCGCGGAAGAACAGCTCGTGCTCTTCGCGGCTGACGCCGCGCCGCGCTTGCGCGATGAAGTCTCCGAACGAGACCGGCGCCGGCAAGTCGTCCGTCCGTCCCAGCAGATGCGCCTCGATCTCGCGCCGCAGCAGCTGCACCGAGGTGTTGTCGCCCCAGACGTGGTGCTCGAGCAGCACCATCGCCCAGCACTCGCCGTGCGGCTCGCGCGCCACGAACGCGCGCAGCAGCGGCGCCTGCCGCAGATCGAGCCGGTAGTGCCGCGGGCTGAACCGCGCGGCAAGCTGCTCCGCCACGTCTCCGTCGCCGAAACCGCCGGTGATCTCTTCGACGACGAGCGGCGCGCTGCGCAGCACGACCTGAACCGGCTCGGCGAGTCCTTCCCACAGGATCGCGGTGCGCAGCGCGTCGTGCCGGGCGATCGCGCGCTGCAGCGCCGCCAGATACGCATCGAGCCGCTCGCGGTTCTCGAACCAGTACGTCTCGCACGAGAGATACGGATCGCCCTCGCCGCTCAGCAGGTGGTGGAACAGGATCCCGTCCTGCAGCGGCGCCAGCGGGTAGACGTCCTGGACGTTCTCCGCGCCGCCCGGAACCGCGGCGATCACGCTCGCCATCTCCGCCGCGCTGAGCGTGACCAGCGGGCTGGCGGCCGCGCCGGCGCGCAGGAACTCCAGCAGCTCCGCCTTGTTCTGCCGCAGCAGGTCGATCAGCGCGGAGTCGAGGCGTTCTTGCTCACCGCGAACGACGAGCTCGTCGCCGTCCACCGCCAGGCTGACGTTCTGCTCCGAGAGCATCGCCACGATCTGATCGCTCTTCATATCCGGACTTCTCCAAGTTGGGTCGTGATGGTAGCCGCGTTGGCCAGCGTCCTCGAGACGAACAGATCGCTGATCTCGGCGTGCAAGCCGGCGCCGCGCATGCGCTGAATCGCGTGGATCATCAACAGCGAGTGGCCGCCGAGCTCGAAGAAATTGTCATGGCGCCCGACGCGCTCGAGCTTGAGCAGATCGCGCCAGATCGCTGCCAGCGCCGTCTCGACCGGGCCGACCGGCTCCTCGAAGCGGCGCGTGCGCTGCGCGCCGCCGGGAGCGGGCAGCGCCGCGCGGTCGAGCTTGCCGTTCGGGGTGAGCGGAAAGGACTCCAACTGCACGTACGCCGAGGGCACCATGTGCTCGGGGAGCGCGGTCGACAACGCGTTGCGCAGCTCGTCGGCGCGAATCTCGTCCGGCGCCGTGAAGTACGCCGCTAGCCGTTTCTCGCCGCCGTCGTCGAGCGCGACGACGACCGCCTCGCGCACGCCGGGATGCGCGGCGAGCCGCGCTTCGATCTCGCCCAGTTCGACGCGAAACCCGCGGATCTTCACCTGAAAGTCGTTGCGCCCGAGATACTCGAGCGTGCCGTCGGCGAGGTGGCGCGCCAGGTCGCCGGTCTTGTAGAGGCGATCGCCGGCGACGAACGGATTCGCGACGAAGCGCTCCGCCGTAAGCTCCGGACGGTTGAGATAGCCGCGCCCGACCTGCACGCCGCCGATGTAGAGCTCGCCGGTCACGCCGGCGGGGACGAGCTCGCGGTGCGCGTCGAGCACGTAGGCGCGCGTGTTCGCGATCGGCCGGCCGATCGGGATGTTCGGCGGCAGCGCGCGCGCCGGACAGCGCCACGCGGTCACGTCGACCGCGGCCTCCGTCGGCCCGTACAAGTTCGAAAGCTGCGCGAACGGAAGCCGCTCGGAGAAGCGCTCCGCGAGCGCGCGCGGGAGCGCCTCGCCGCTGCAGATCACGTGCTCGAGCGTCGTGCACCGCTCGGCGTGCGCGGCGTCGACGAAGAACCCCAGCATCGAGGGGACGGCGTGCATCATCGTGACGCGCGCCTCGCGCACGACGCGCACCAGGTAGTCGGGGTCTCTGTGCCCGCCGGCGCGCGCCATCACCAGCCGCGCGCCGCTCAGCAGCGGCAGGAAAAACTCCCACACCGAGACGTCGAAGCTGAACGGGGTCTTCTGCAGCACCGCGTCGTCCGCGCCCAGCGTGTACTCGTCTTGCATCCAGAGCAGCCGGTTGACGACGCCGCGGTGCTCGTTCATCGCACCCTTCGGCTTGCCGGTCGAGCCGGAGGTGTAGATGACGTACGCCAGATGCGAGGACAGCAGTCCGGCGCGCGCGAGGTTCTCCTCGGATTCGTCGGCCCAACGCGGCGCGTCCGCGGCGACGTCGAGCGCCGGCACGCCGGTGCGCCGCAGCGCCGCACGCACGCCGGCCGGAACCGCGTCGTGCGCGAGCAGCAGCGCCGGCGCGGCGTCTTCGACCAGATACGCGAGCCGCTCGAGCGGATAGCCGGGATCGAGCGGAACGTACGCGCCGCCGGCTTTGAGCACGGCCAGCAGCGCGACGACCAGCTCCGTGCTGCGCTCCATGCAGACCGCGACGCGCACGCCGGGGCCGACGCCGCGCGCGCGCAGGTGCCGCGCCAGCCGGTTCGCCTGCGCGTTGAGCTCGGCGTAGCTGAGCCGCATGCCCTCGTGGTCGACCGCGACGGCGTGCGGCGAGCGCGCGACCTGCGCTTCGACCAGCTCGTGCACGCACAGCTCGGCCGGGTACGTCCGCGCGGTCGCGTTCCAGTCGACGAGCGCGCGCCGGCGTTCGCTCGCGGCGAGCAGCGGAAGCCGGCCGATCGCCTGCGCGTCGCCGGCGGTCATCGCGACGAGCAGCCGGCGGAAGTACTCACCGTAGCGCACCACCGTCTCGCGGTCGAACAGCGCGGTCGCGTAGACGATCACGCCGCGGATGCGATCGCCGTCCTCGCACAGCTCGGCGACCAGATCGGTCTTCGCGGCGTGCAGGTTCGAGGCCGGAAAGATTGCGTTCGCGTCCCAGCTCTGCCACACCAGCATCGTCTGAAACAGCGGCGTGTACGCGAGGCTGCGCGGCGGGTTCACCGCTTCGACGACTTGGCCGAACGGTGCGTCTTGGTGCTCGTGCGCCGCGCCGACCTGCGCTTTCACCCGCGCGAGCGCTTCGCCGACCGTGGGGCCGCCGCCGTACTCCAGCCGCAGTGCCAGCGTGTTGACGAAGAAGCCGAGCAGCGGCTCGAGCTCAGGTCGCGTGCGGTTCGCGACCGCGGTTCCGACCACGACGACGTCCTGCACGGCGAGCCGCGAGAGCAGCGCGCCCCACGCGGTGAGCAGCGTCATGAAGAGCGTCGCGCCGTGACGGCGGCTGAGCGACTTCAGCTTCGCGGTGAGCTCGGCGTCGATCTCGAACGGAACGTGCGCGCCGGCGTAGTCCTGGCGCGCGGGACGCGGGCGGTCCGCCGGCAGCTCGACGACGGCGGGAACCTCGCGCAGCGCGTCCCGCCAATAGGCGAGCTGCTCGCGCCCCGCGTTCGTGCGGCGCTGCCACGCCGCGTGATCGACGGGCTGAATCGCCGGCGGCGGCAGCTGATTCGGCTGCCCGGTTCGGAACGCGCCGTACAACGCAGCGAGCTCGCGCGAGAACAGCGCCGCCGACCAGCCGTCGAAGACGGCGTGGTGCGCGGTGACCAGCAGCACGTGATCGTCGTCGGCGACGGTGATCAGGCGTGCGCGCACGAGCGGCCCGGTCGCGAGATCGAATGGGGCGTTCATCTCCTCGCCGGCGATGCGCGCCCGCAACGAGAACGGGCCGTCGAGTCCGCGCAGGTCGTGCTCGATCAGCGGCATTCTGGTGTTCGGCGGACCGATGCGCTGCGCCGGCGCGCCGTCGAGGGCGACGAACGTCGTGCGCAGCGCCTCGTGGCGCGCGACGATTGCGTCGAGCGCACGGCGCAGCGCGCGCACGTTGAGCGGACCGGACAGCGGCAGCGCGATCGGGACGTGGTACGCGAGGCTCGCGCGCGGATCCAACTGGGTCAAGAACCACAACCGCTCTTGCTCGAACGAGAGCGGCAGCCGCTGCGCTCGATCGGCTGGCACGATCGCCGGCCGCGCGGATCGTTCTTGCTCGAGCGCGTGCGCAAGATCGGCGAGCACGGGATGCGAGAACAGGCTCCCCGAGCGCAGCTCGAGGCCGAGCGCGTCGCGCACCTGTGAGAGCACGCGCATCGCGAGCAGCGAGTGGCCGCCCAGCGCGAAGAAGTTGTCGCGGCGGCCGACGCGCTCGACGCCGAGCAGCTCGCTCCAGATCGCCGCCAGCGCCGTCTCGACCGGGCCGACCGGCTCTTCATAGGCGGCCGACGCGTACGCGGCGTCGTCGGGCGCCGGGAGCGCGTTGCGGTCGAGCTTGCCGCTCGCGCCGAGCGGCATCGCTTCGAGGTGCACGAACGCCGAGGGGACCATGTAGTCCGGAAGCGCCGCCAGCAGATGGCGCCGCAGCGCGCCGGCGTGCACGTGTTCCGGCGCCGTGTAGTACGCGACCAGACGTTTCTCGCCGGCGCGGTCGTCGAGCGCGACGACGACGCTCTCGCGGACGCCGCGGTACGCCGCCAGCCGCGCTTCGATCTCGCCGAGCTCGATGCGGAAACCGCGGATCTTCACCTGAAAGTCGTTGCGCCCGACGTACTCGACCGTGCCGTCGGGAAGGAAGCGTGCGAGGTCGCCGGTCTTGTACACGCGCTCGCCCGGGACGAACGGGTTCAGGACGAACCGCTGCGCGGTGAGCTCCGGACGGCGCAGGTAGCCGCGCCCGACCGGCACGCCGCCGATGTGCAGCTCGCCGACGGTTCCGCGCGGCACCTGCTGCATCGTTTCGTCGAGCACGTAGATGCGCGCGCCGGCGATCGGCCGGCCGATCGGGATGCGCGCCGGCACGTTTTCGCGCGGGCAGCGCCACGCGGTGACCTCGATCGCGGTCTCGGTCGGACCGTACAAGTTCGAGAGCTGCACCTGCGGAAGGCGCTCGTACAAGCGCACCGCGAGGTGCCGCGGCAGCGCCTCGCCGCTGCAGAACACGTGCCGCAGCGTCGAACAGCGCGCCGAGCCGGGATGCTCGACGAAATACGTCAGCATCGAGGGCACGAAGTGGATCGCCGTGATGCGCCGCCGCTGCACGAGCTCGGCGAGGTATGCGGGGTCCTGGTGGCCGCCGGGACGCGCCATCACCAGCCGCGCGCCGCTCAGCAGCGGCCACCAGAACTCCCACACCGAGACGTCGAACGTGAACGGCGTCTTCTGCAGCACCGCGTCGTCCGCGCCGATCGGGTACTCCGCGTCCATCCAGAGCAGCCGGTTGACGACGGCGCGGTGCTCGTTCATCGCGCCCTTCGGCTGGCCGGTCGAGCCCGAGGTGTAGATGACGTAGCACAGGTTCGCCGGCGACAGGTCGCCGCGCTCGAGGTCGGCGCCGGATTCGGCGGCCCAGCGCCGCGCGTCGCGCGCGACGTCGATCGCCGGCACGTTGCCGCGCGCGAGCGTCTCGCGCACCTCCGCGCTCACCGCGCCGTGCACGAGGACGAGCGCCGGGGCGCTGTCCTGCAGCATGTACTCGAGCCGCGCGGGCGGATACCGCGGGTCGAGCGGCACGTACGCGCCGCCCGCTTTGAGCACGGCGAGCAGCGCGATCGTGAGCTCCGCGCTGCGCTCCATGCAGACCGCGACCAGCCGCTCCGGCCCGACGCCCTGCGCGCGCAGGTGCCGCGCCAAGCGGTTCGCGCGCGCGTTCAGCTCGGCGTACGTGAGCGCCTCGTCTTCGAACTCGAGCGCCGTCGCGTCCGGCGAGGCCGCCGCCTGCTTCTCGATCAGCTCGTGCAGACAGACGTCGCGCGAATAGGGCCGCTCCGTCATGGCTGCAAGCGCTGCCGCACGTAGGACGCGAACGCCGCGACGCCGCGGCCGATCTCGTCCTCGGACACGTTGCTGAACGAGAGCCGCACGCTCTCGTGCTGCGTCCCGTCGAGCGAGAAGAACGTCATCGGCATGGTGAGGACGCCGTACTCGCTCGCGCACGTCAGCATGTCGTCGCGCATGAACGCGAACGGCAGCCGCAGGCTCAGGAAGAACCCGCCCTCCGGCCGGTTCCACGTCACCCGGTCGCGCACCGGCCCGAGGTGCGTTTCGAGCGCGCTCAGCAGCGCGTCGCGGTTGCGGTGATAGAACGTACGGGACGGCTCGATGAAGCGCTGCAGCGAGCCGCCTTCGCGCAGCAGGATCCCGCCCACCATCGCCTGATTGATCTGGCTCGTGTTGACGGTGACGTAGCTCCTGCGCTCGCCGAGCTCCGTCTTGAGCGCGCGGCTCGCCGCCGCGCTGCCGAACAGTGTGTCGGGAACGACCGCGAAGCCGACGCGCACCGCCGGGCAGATCGTCTTCGAGTACGTGCCCAGGTGCAGCACCACGCCGTACTCGTCGAGCGCGGCGAGCGCCGGCGGCGCCTTGCCCTCGAAGCGGAACATCCCGTACGGGTTGTCCTCGAGGATCGCGATCCGGTACCGCTCGCACAGCGCGAGCGTGGCGAGCCGGTCGCTCTCGCTCAGGACGACGCCCGTCGGGTTGTCGAACTCCGGGATCAGGTACAGCGCGCGCGGCTGCCGGCCTTGCGCGAGCTCGGAGCCGATCGTGCACGCGAGCGCGGCCGGGAAATCGTCGCCGTCGTCTTCGCCGATCGGAACCAGCGGGATGCCGGCGCAATCAGCCGCGCCCGTCGCGCCGATGTAGGTGGGATTGCGCGCGAGCGCGACGTCGCCGGGCTGGGGGCACAGCGCCTGCAGGCAGAGCGCGAGCGCCTCCTGGCAGCCGTTCATCACGATGACCTGCTCGCCCGAGCACGGCACGCCGTGGTCGGCGCCGATCTGCTCCGCGACCAGCTCGTTCACGATCCCGGCCGCGCGCCCGTATTGCGCGAGCAGCCCGCCGACGGTGTCCGCGTTCGAGCGCTGCTGGCGCACGACGTGATCCCGGTAGCGCGGAATCTCGCCGAGCCATCCGTCCAAGTCGAAGAACTGCTGGGCAGGGCGTCCCGACGCGAACGAGATCGCGTGCGGGTAATCGAGCGCGGCCTCGGACAGAAAATTCATGACCGAGAGGCGCGATTGCGTCTCTTGCTGCACCATGGCGGGTTCCGAAAAACTACTGCTCTAGTACGAGCCGGAGCTTTCGAGCTGGTCGAAAAGATCCTGAACGTTCTGCGAGAGGAAGCCTTCTTCGCCGCTGCGGTTGATGAACTCGAACGCGAGCCCGGAGTTGTGGTCGCGCGACGAGAACGCCTGTTTCAAGCCGGGACCGGTGATCACCGAGGTGTCGAACTTCAAGCCGCTCTCTTTGAGGTCGGCGACCGCTTCGTCGACGTCGTCGACGGCCAGCGCGACGTGCGCGACGCCCGGTCCGAAGTGCTCGATGAGCTTGGAGACTTGCGACTCGGGCTCCGTCCCTTGGCACAGCACGAACTTGATGCCGTTGCACTCCATCTCCGCGGAGATCATGCCGGTGCGCTTTCCGCGCGTCTCGAGCCGCCGGATCAGCTCGAAGCCGACGACGTTGCCGAAGAACTCGATCGCCGCTTCGAGGTCGTGTACGGCGAACGCAATGTGGTCGATGCGCTGATAGCGCGGTGCCGCAGTTGTCTCTGGGACTGATTGCTCGACAAGGGAACTCACAGAAAACCGCCTTTCCACCCGCAGGTGGCAGTGTTGTGGTCAGTGATAGCCGTGCCGGAAGCTACCGAATGGGACGAGAGCGTCCTTATCTTGTCGTTGCGATCAGGACGGACGAATCTCGGAAAGGTACGGCGACGACGCCGTGCTCGGGAAACAGATTATGCTGTTCCGTTTATCGCTCGATGCGGTCGATCTCCAGGTTCGAAAGCTCCACCCCGTTGCGCTCCGTGTCGGAGAGACGCAGCCATGTGAGCGTCAAGCTCGGGCACATAATAACACGCACCAAGCGGTCGCGCAAGAGGCCGTTTGCAACAGTGTTGCGTGTCGTCGTGACTGCCTAACAAATGCCGCGTGCCGCGCGCGCACGTTGGTCGTTTGTCGAAAAATTCAGCGTGCTCGTGCTGCACGTGCACCGCAGGTTCGCATTGTTACGGACTTACGGCGCACTTACAGCTTACTTACGACGCGCTTACGCGCAGCGTCGCACCGCAGTCACGGTGAGACACCGCCCTGGTTGCCGTTCCGCTCGCATCTTCCTTATATGCGCGTGGACCACTCGGGCCTCATCCTCGCCGCAGCTGCTGCGGCATTCGTGACACCTGTACCGGTATGCCCGCACCGCGATCACGAGAAGTATCCACGAAAGCAACGCCGCAGCTAATGTGACCTTAATGACACGAAGGCCGCGCGGCTACGGCGCGGTCGCGGTTGCGGCGCGTGCCTCGGAGATGGAGCAAGGACAATCCGGCCGCCGTCGGCGGCCGTCTTACCGGAGAGAGTCGCCACCCGACGCGCTTCGGCTCCTGGAGGTCTTCGTTGTCCGTTTTGCTGCCCGCGGTCGCCGCGCTGGCATTTGCGACGAGCCCGCTCGCAGCGCCGGCGACGCCGACGCCGTCACCGATGCCCTCGCCGGCGCCGAGCGCCAGCGCCGCGCCGGCGCTCAAGCCGATCGGCGCCGTGAGATCGCGCGGCCGCATCGACAACTTGATCGGGAGCGCGACCTCCGCGGCCGAAGGATTCGTCGGCCACGCGGAGCTCGAAGAGCGGCCGATCCTGCGGCCGGGCGAGCTGATGGAGACCGTCCCCGGCGTGGTCATCTCGCAGCATTCCGGCGAAGGAAAGGCCAACCAGTACTACCTGCGCGGCTTCAACCTCGATCACGGCACCGACATCGCCGTGACCGTCGGCGGCGTGCCGGCGAACATGCCGACGCACGCGCACGGCCAAGGCTACGCCGACGTCAACTGGGTCATCCCGGAAACGATCAACTTCATCAACTACCGCAAGGGAACGTACGACGCCGACCAAGGCGACTTCTCGGCGGCGGGTGCGGTGAGCATGACGTACTTCAACGTCTTGCCGCACGACGTCGCGAGCGTGAGCGGCGGCCCGTACGGCCAAGCGCGCGTGCTGCTCGCCGCCTCGCCGCCGGTCGGCCCGTCGGGCCACCTGCTCTACGCGCTGGAGTACGCACACACCGACAACACCGCGGAAAAGCCCGATAATTACCGCAAGTACAACGGTCTGGTTCGGCTCAGCTATCAGCACGACGACGTGCTTTGGGGAATCACGGCGCAGGCCTATCAGGCAACATGGAGCTCGTCTGACCAGATTCCGCTGCGCGCCGTCGAGCGCGGCGAGATCGGCCGGTTCGGCCAGATCGACCCGACGGACGGCGGGCGCACGCACCGCTACGTGCTCTCGGCCGACTACACGCGCGGGAGCGCGCGCTCGGCGACGCAGCTCAGCGCGTACGCGATGGACTACGGCCTGGACCTCTTCTCCGATTTCACGTACTTCCTGAACGATCCGGTCAACGGGGATCAGTTCGAACAGGCCGAGCGGCGCTTCGTCCTCGGCGTGAACGCGAGCCGGACGTGGAAGACGCCGGCCGCCGAGAACACCGTCGGCTATCAGCTGCGCACCGACAACATTGCACCGGTGGCGCTCTATCTCACGCGAGCCCAGGCTCGCATCGGCACGACGCGCATCGACCGCGTGCTCGAGACGAGCAACGCCGCGTACGTTCAGACGACGCAGCACATCTCGCGGCGGCTGCGCGTGACCGCCGGGCTGCGAGCGGACGTCTTTCACTTCCATGTCGACGATCTGCGGCCCGAGAACTCCGGCGACGTCTCGGCAGCGATCGTCAGCCCCAAGCTCTCGCTCGCGTACGCCGCGGGGCGGCGAACGGAGCTCTATGCGGACTTCGGCACGGGGTTCCACAGCAACGACGCGCGCGGCATCGTGGAACGCGTCGACCCGGCGACGCCGCTCGTGCGCGCGCAGGGCGCGGAGATCGGCGCGCGCTTCGCCGTCAACCAAAAGCTGCGCACGACGGTCTCGCTGTGGCGCTTGAACCTCGCCTCTGAGCTGGTCTTTCAAGGCGACGCGGGGACGACCTCACCGGGCCGGCCGAGTCACCGCGCCGGATTCGAGGTGTCCAACTTCTGGGCGCCGGCGCGCGGCTGGACGTACGACCTCGACTTCGCGCGCTCGGCGGCGAAGTTCACGAACGTCGACCCGGTCGGTCAGTTGATTCCCGGCTCGATCAAGGACGTGCTGACGTTCGGCGTCGCCGCCGACCGGCCGCACGCGTTCGGAAGCGTGCGGCTGCGGTACTTCGGCCCCCGCCCGCTCGTCGAAGACGGCAGCGTCGCCTCGCATCCAACCACGACCGTCAGCCTGCAAGCCGGCGTCAAGCCGTCCGCGCACATGCGCCTCGGCATCGACGCGTTCAACCTGCTGGGCGCGAAGGCCAGCGACGTCGACTACTACTACAACTCCTCGCTTCCGAGCGACCCGGCGTACACGAAGCCCGGCTACACCGGACCGTGTCCGATCGCGCAGTGCGCCGCGGGCGTCCCCGACGTTCACTTCCACCCGATCGAACGCCGCTTGGTGCGGCTGACGCTCACCAAGGAGCTCTGACCGGCGGGCGGCACGAAAACGACCCCCGCCGCAGCGGGGGTCGTCTCTGTGCGTTCAGGGAGCCGGTTCGTCAGATCTTGATCCGAGCCTCGATGAACATGTTGAAGGGGAAGTTCGGGAACAGCGGATCGTAGGGTGTCGCCAAAAATGGCTGCAGACGATCGCCGGGATTGTACTGGTTCCCGATCGGCTGCGGTCCCGCGCCCGCGCCATACGTCGCGACGTAGTTGCAGGCGTGGTTGATGCTGAACGGGAGCTTCGTGCCGCCCCAGCAGCGGTTGACGATGTTCGCGAAGTTGCCGACCAGCGTGATCCGCTTGTTCAGATCGTAGGTGATCTGCGCGTGCAGCAGCAGCTGGTTCGGCGCGACGAAGGCCCCGACGTTGTCGAACCGGCCCGTGAACGGGTTCGGGATCGCGAAGTTGCTGCCGCATGCCGTCTGGTTGTACGGCGAGCCGCCCGCGCCGCCGTACGGATACCGCGGATCGTTCGTCGTCGTTCCGGGCAGGATCGCCGAGCTCGCCGGCGTCGTCGTGCACGCGCTGGGATCGATCCCCGGCGTCGAGAGCGGCACGCCGAACCGGATCCCGCCTTGGAATTGAAGCGCCGGCGTGATCGCGAGCGGGCCGTGCTTGTACTGCACGAGCAGCGTCGTCACGTACGGCGCGCTGAGCGCGGAGTACCCGCCCGCCCCGACGCCGCCCGGGAAGGTGCTGTAGGTCGCGTAGTCGCCGTTGACGTCCATCAGCGGCTGCAGCGGCGCGTTGTAGTACGGGTTCGCGGGCGAGCCCGGCGTGCAGGCCGGATCGGGTTTTCCGGCCGTCGCCGGGTTGAGGACGTGTCCCGCCGCGTCCTGGATCGTCGGGAAGTAGCACGGCGCGCCGCCGCCGGCCTTGGTGAAGCCGTTGTACTGCGCGATGTTCGCGTTGAACCCGTCGATGATCGTGCCGCCGTTGTCGAGCTTGGTGTAGGTGATGTAGCTGTGCGTGTAGGTGAACGAGAGCCGCGCCGCCAGCCCGTTGCGCGAGAAGTCGCCCTTGTCGGCCTCGAGCTCCAGCCCTTCGGAGGTTTGGCGCCCGACGTTCAAGCCCGACTGGAAGCCGGTCTTCTGGTCGAGGTAGAAGTTCTGAATCTGGTCCTGCGTCTTGCGCAGGAACGGAGTCAGCTTCATCGACGTGTTGTCCTTGAACTGGTGCTCGAACGAGAAGTCGTAGTTGTTCGAGAGCTCCGGGCGCACCGGGTGCATCGGCGTGGTCGGCAGACCGAACCGGCCGAACCGCGCCAGCGCCGCGACGTCGTTCTGCTGCAGGAAGTTGTACTGCTCGAACGCGCTGTTCGGCGCCTCGACGTAGCGCCCGTAGCTCGCGCGCAGCACCGTGCTCGGATTGACGGTGTACGTCAAGCCCAGGCGCGGCTGCAGCTCGCCGTACGACTCGGTCTGGCCCGGACCCGGATTCACCAGCGGCGCCGCCGGATGGAGCAGGTTGTACGCGTTGTACCACAGCGCGCGCGCCGGCGAGCCGGTGGTGTCCGCGCCGATGAACTGGAACCCGTCGTAGCGCAAGCCGAGGTTGAGGTTGAGCCGGTCGGTGGGCTTCCACTGGTCGGTGACCGAGAACGAGGTGAAGCGCGGCGTCACGGTGTTGTAGGTCGCCGACTGGCCGTTCTCGCCGAGGATGTACTGGCACTGTCCCGTCCCGCAGACGCCGCCGTTGATCGTGTTCGCAGGCGTGACGGTCCCGTTGTATCCCTGCCGCAGCGTGAACGTCTGCGAGCCGGCGCCGCACCCGACGACCGGCGCGCCGGTCGCGCTGTAGCAGACGCCGCTGAGCGGCGCCGCGGACGAGACCAGCCAGCCGACGGCGCCGGTCCGCCCGATCCCGGAGTTGTTGTCGCGCAGCGTGCGCGAGCTGGTGTAGGAGCCTTGGACCGAGAGCAGGTGCTGCGCGTTGAGCTGGTCGGAGAACGTCGCGCTGATCCCGCGGGTGTGGCTGCTCAGCCCGTAGTCGGACGCGGCGAAACCGAGGAAGTTCATGTCGGTCGACTGCGGCGCGTTCTGCACGAAGTCAGAGTAGTACGTGTACCCGTACACGCGCAGGAACGCTTGCGTGCCGAAGTTGCGCTGGTACTGCAGCTTCACGATCGACTGGTTGTTGGTGATCGCGTCGCGGCGGTCGGGCGCGATGTCGGCGCCGATGAGACGGCCGCTCGGCGACCCCGGGAAAAGATACGGCATCACGCCGCCGCCGCCGTAGCCGGGCGGGAGCAGCGTGCCGACCGGCTGGCCCGCGAAGACGTAGCCGTCGACGTAGTTGTGCGCGACGCCGATGCTGTCGAGGAACGCCGCGCCGCCCTGGTCGTTGGTCGACGAGAAGCCTTGGTTGTCGATGAAGTCGTTCTCGTACAGGAGCTGCACGTCGTCGCGGTTCCCGTCCCGGCGCGGGATCCCGAAGTGGACGTTGCCGACCGTGTTGCGCACGCGCACGGCGGCCAGGCTCGTCGGGCTCAACGTCCCACTGTTGACGGTGTACGGGCCGAGCACGTACGACTGGGTGGTGCCGCCGTTCGTGTAGTCTTCGCCGTGCGGACCGTGGCAGCCGACCGGCGTCGCGTTCGGGCACGGGGCGAGCGGCGCGCCCCACAGCGACTGCAAGCTCGCGCCGTCGTAGTTGTCGTAGTAGCGGAAGCTTTGGTCGTACGCGCCCGCGCCGACGTAGTACGAGAAGGTGCGCGCCGGGTTGGCGCCGCCCGCCTCGAACGCGACTTTGTTGTAGAACGTCGGCGTGCCGAGCGCGAGCGTGAGGTTGCGCGACGCCGGCGCGGTCCCGGTGCGGATCACCTGGTTGATGTAGCCGGAGAGGCCTTCGCCCTCCGAGTTCGCCGGCGTCGCGCCGGTGTAGACTTGCAGCTCCTGCTGGCCGAGCGAGGAAACCGCACCGGACGGGTAGTTGTCGAACGCGCGGTTGACGGGAACACCGTCGATCTCGTAACCGATCTGGTCGTAGTCGCCGCCGCGAATCGACACGGTCGCGCCGTTGGTGGAGCCGGAGCCGATGTAACCGGCCTGCCCTGCCGCGACGTACACGCCGGGCACGGTCGAGATCGCCGACCACGCGCTGTTCAGCGTGCCGCCGCCGCCGGCGACGGACGTCTTGTCCTGCACGAGCGCGTTGACCGAGTAGACGTCGGCCGTCGTGCCGGCTTTGACGAGTGCCGACGCGGCGCGCGCGGTGACCCCGCCGATCACTTTGAGCTTCGGCGCCTGTTGCAGCGTCAAGGTGAGCGTCTGGTCGGCCTGCACCGTGACGCCGTTGACGACCGCTGGATCGTAACCCGGCGCCGCCGCGACCGAGATCGCGTACGTGTCGGGCGCGAGCGAGATGAACGAGAAGCGGCCCGACGCGTCGGACGTCGTGCGCGCCGTTTGCGAGGGGCTCTGCGCGGTCACGGCCGCGCCTGCGATGGGTTTGTTCGATCGAGCGTCGACGACGCTGCCGTTGACCGTTCCGGTCGTGCCGGCGAGAGCCGCTGCCGGCCCTCCGAGCACGAGCGCAACGAACAACAGCACCGCGACGAAGCCCTTCGGAGTCGATTTGATGACTCTCACGGACATCGATCCTTTCGAATGGCGAATGTCGCTGTCGCCGCCGGATCGCGCTCGCACCTACGCTATCGTATCGATGCGGCGAACGAGCCGGCGCGCGCACATTGAACATAACGCGCGTGCGGCACGGCGTCTTCGAAAGTTTCTGCCGTCTTTGTTGCGAAACGAGACCATTGTCGCGCGCGCGCATGAGTCCAATCGCGGCTCGGCGGACCCCCTTGACGGACGCTGGTCGCGGTGCTAGCCTTTCCTCATTCGGCAACGATTGTGATTCTCATTCTCACGAACGATTGGAGACGGGACTAATGCTCGAAGATGAGCTCCAGAAGAACGGCGGGTGCCCGGTGCCGCACGGAACGCCGCGCGGGACGCATCTGGACGCCGGAACGATGACCATTCAAGACTGGTGGCCGGGGCAGTTGAACCTCAAGGTCCTCCACCAGAATTCCGAGCTGTCCGACCCGCTCGGTCCGACGTTCGACTACGCCGAGGAGTTCAAGAAGCTCGACTACAAGGCGCTGAAAAAAGATTTGGCCGCGCTGATGACGGACTCGCAGCCGTGGTGGCCCGCCGACTACGGGCACTACGGCCCGTTGATGATCCGCATGGCGTGGCACGCCGCCGGCACGTATCGCATTCACGACGGCCGCGGCGGCGCCCACTCCGGCCAGCAACGCTTCGCGCCGCTCAACAGCTGGCCCGACAACGCGAACCTCGACAAGGCGCGCCGGCTGCTGTGGCCGATCAAGCAGAAATACGGCAACAAGATCTCGTGGGCCGACCTGATGGTGCTGGCCGGCAACGTCGCACTCGAGTCGATGGGGCTCAAGCCGTTCGGCTTCGGCGCCGGCCGCGCCGACGTGTTCGAGCCCGAAGAAGACGTGAACTGGGGCTTCGAGCGCGAGTGGCTCGGCGACGAGCGCTACAAAGGTGACCGCGAGCTCGACAAGCCGTTCGGCGCCGTCCAAATGGGTCTGATCTACGTCAACCCGGAAGGACCGAACGGCAATCCCGATCCGCTCGCCTCGGCGCGCGACATTCGCGAGACGTTCGCGCGCATGGCGATGAACGACGAAGAGACCGTCGCGCTGATCGCCGGCGGGCACACGTTCGGCAAAGTCCACGGCGCGGCCGATCCGAAGCAGTACGTCGGTCCCGAGCCCGAAGGCGCGCCGATGCATGAGCAGGGTCTCGGGTGGCGGAACAGCTTCGGCAGCGGCAACGGTGACGCGACGATCACGAGCGGCCTCGAGGGCGCGTGGACGCAAACGCCGACCAAGTGGGACAACACCTACTTCAACAACCTGTTCAACTACGAGTGGGAGCTGACGAAGAGCCCGGCCGGCGCGAACCAGTGGAAGCCGAAGGGCTCGGACGGCGAAGGGACCGTTCCGGACGCGCACGACAAGTCGAAGCGCCACGCGCCGATGATGCTCACCTCCGACTTGGCGCTCAAGGTCGACCCGCAGTACGCGCCGATCGCGAAGCGCTTTCACGAGAACCCGAAAGAGTTCGCCGACGCGTTCGCGCGCGCGTGGTTCAAGCTGACGCACCGCGACATGGGGCCGCGCTCGCGCTATCTCGGACCGGAAGTTCCCGCCGAAGAGCTGGTGTGGCAAGACCCGGTCCCCGCGGTGACGCACCCGCTGATCGACGCCGGCGATGCCGACGCGCTCAAGAGCAAGATCCTCAAATCAGGGCTCAGCGTGTCGGAGCTCGTCGCGACCGCGTGGGCGTCGGCCTCGACGTTCCGCGGCTCCGACAAGCGCGGCGGCGCGAACGGCGCGCGCGTGCGGCTCGCCCCGCAAAAAGACTGGGAAGTCAACCAGCCCGCGCAGCTGGCGAAGGTGCTGCAGGCGCTCGAAAAGATTCAAAGCGAGTTCAACGCCGCGCAGAAGGGCGGCAAGCAGGTCTCGATCGCCGACCTGATCATCCTCGGCGGCAACGCCGCGGTCGAAAAGGCGGCGAAGGACGCAGGCCAGTCCGTGACCGTGCCGTTCACGCCGGGCCGCACCGACGCGACGCAGGAGCAGACCGACGTCTCGACGTTCGACGTGCTCGAACCGCTGAACGACGGCTTCCGCAACTACCTGAAAGCCTCGCCGTACCACGCCACGACGGAAGCGCTGCTGGTCGACAAGGCGCAGCTGCTCACGCTGACGGCGCCCGAGCTGACGGTGCTCGTCGGCGGGCTGCGCGTGTTGGGCGCGAACACCGGCGGCGTCGACCACGGCGTCTTCACCGACCGCGTCGGCAAGCTCACCAACGACTTCTTCGTCAACCTGCTCGACATGGGCACGACGTGGAAGCCCCGGGACGGCGAGGAGCTCTTCGACGGAACCGATCGCGCAAGCGGCAAGGCGAAGTGGACCGCGACCCGCGCCGACCTAGTCTTCGGCGCGAACTCGCAGCTCCGCGCGATCGCCGAGATCTACGCCCAGGACGACGCGAAAGAGAAGTTCGTGCGCGACTTCGTCGCCGCATGGACCAAGGTGATGAACCTAGACCGCTTCGACGTCGCGTAATTCGCGACACAAGGCGCGCGCGGACGCCGGCGCGACAGAGATGGCCCAGCTTCGGCTGGGCCATCTTGCGTTGCCCGATCAGCGCTCAGCGCGGCGTCTCGGCAAGATCCGCTTCGGGAATGACCGCGGTTGGTTCGTTTCCGGCGGCCGGCTCGCGCGCACCGGCGGCGAGGAGTCGTCTGCGCGCGGAGAACATTCCGCCGCGCGCATCGAGCGCCGGCGCGAACTTCAGCATCCCGATGGGAGCGCGGACGTCGTCGTAGATCGCTTCGATTCCGCCCGCCGCGCGATAGGTCTCGTGCCAAAAGCCCGTTCCGCCCGAATCGCGCAAGAACTGCTTCCACCACTCGCGGTGCGGTTCGGAGCGAGTCCACGCTTCGAGCGGCGCGAAGTCGCGCCAGTACTGGCGCATCCCGGCGTGCGGCGGGATCAGCGAGAACAGGTAGTTCTCGTGCAGCAGGAGGCCGTCGGGCATTGCCTTGTGCGCGCGCTCGATCTTCGGCCCGAAGCCGAACAGCGTCTTGAGCCCGATGAATGTGTTGACGCGCATTCCGAGGTACACGACCACCAAATCGGGATACGCGCTCAGGTCGACCGTCCGGCGCGTTACTGCCATGCAAGTCTCTCCTCTTGCGCGTCGGTTTCGCCGCCCAGAGGAGCGAGCCTAGCGAGCCTTATAGGGCTTGGGGCAAATAAGGGACTGGGCGAAGGCTTGTCGCATCTAGCTAAGTCTGATAGACTAAGGCCAATGAAGACGGTCAACATGCACGATGCCAAGAGCAACCTGTCCAGTTTGGTCCGCGACGTACGTGAGGGCCGGGAGCGTGAGGTCATCATCTGCCTGTCGGGGCAGCCAGTGGCACGGCTCGTTCCGGTTGCCGAAACTCCGCGCCGGCAGCTTGGCGTCGATCATGGCCTGATTGCAATCGCACCTGATTTCGATGCGATCAATCCGGAGATCACCGCCCTCTTCGAAGGGGCATAGCAGGTGCGGCTGCTGCTCGATACGCACGCATTTTTGTGGGCCGCGGCTGATCCAAAGCAATTGAGGCCAAAGGCACGTACGGCCATCGAGGACAGCACGAACGAGATTCTGGTCTCCGCAGCCGTTGCGTGGGAAATCACCCTCAAAGTTGCGCTCGGCAAGCTCACGGTGCCGGGAGACCCTGCAGTGTGGTTTCCGGCGCGCGTACATTCGTTGGGGTTTCAAGAACTCGTCATCACTGCGACGCATGCCCTTGGCGTCGGCGGACTACCCAATGTTCACCGAGATCCGTTCGATCGCATCATGATTGCGCAGGCACAGATCGAGGGGTTGACGTTCGTGACGCGCGATGCCGACAATCAAAAGTATCCCGTGCGCGTGCTACCAGCATAGCCGACGTGATGGCTTGAATGACAAAAACGATGTACGGCCGGTTCGTCTTCGGGGCATTCGCGGTGATGTTCGGCGTCGTCTCGCTGATGTGGCGCGGCTCCGATATGTGGGCTTACCTGCATCCGATCCCGGGAGGCCTCGGCACGATCGTCGCTTGGATACTCGCAATCGCCCAAATTGCCGGTGGCGCCGCGTTGCTGCTTCCCCGAACTGCGCGCTTCGGGGCGATCGTTCTCGGGTTCATCTTCGTGCTGTTCGCATTGGCGGCCATTTTCGGTATCATCGGCTCGCCGACTGCCTACTTCCAGTACGGGAACTTCTTCGAAAAGCTCAGCGTCGTGTGTGGGGCACTCGCGGTGTACGCTGTCACAGAGCCGAATCTGGCCCGGTCCTCGGCGTTGGGTCGGGTGGCGCGCTTGGGACTCGGACTGTGCGCCGTTTCATTTGCTCTGTCACAAATCTTCTATCTGCAATTCACGGCCAGTCTGGTGCCGAAGTGGATCCCTCCTAATCAGGTGTTCTGGGCAAATGCCACCACAGCCGCGTTCCTGCTTGCGGCGCTCGCGATTCTCATCAACCGGGACGCGCGGCTTGCGCTGCGCCTGATGGCCGCGATGCTGGCGCTCTTCGGCGTGCTGGTCTGGTTTCCGCAGCTCATCGCTCATCCGGCGGCACTCGGCAACTGGAGCGAATTTGCAGACACGTTCCTCATCGCCGGGGCGACCTGGGTCGTCGCGGAGGTGGCGCCGGTTTGATTCAGCCGCTCAGGCGCGCAAGGACTCGACCATCGAGCGGATGTTGCGGCTGCCGGAGCGCAGCATCTCCGGGCTGCGCGAGGTTTTCGCCAAGCTGAGGATCCCTTCGACCAGCGTCACCAGCAGGATCGCGGCGTCGCGCGAGACGACGTCCTCGCGCACGATGCCGGCTTTCTTGCCGCGCTCGAGCGCGGCGGCCGTCGCCTCGATCCACTCGGCGAAGACACGCTCGACGCGAACCTTGAACCCCTCGTCGAGCGCGGACATCTCCTGCGCGACGTTGTTGAGCGGGCAGCCGTGGTGGGCCGGCATCTTCTCCAGCTCGGCCGCGCCGGCGTCGAACGCGCGCGAGATCGTCTCGAGCGGATCGGGTGCGTCACGCAGCGGGACGACCCATTGCTGCCGGATCATCGCCGCGACGACGTCGTCGACCACGGCGTATCCGAGCTCGTACTTCGTCGGAAAGATGTGGAAGAGCGCGCCCTTCGTCAGCCCGGTCCGAGCGACGATCTTGTCGATCGACGTGCCCTGAAAGCCGTGAACGTAGATCTCCTCGAACGCGGCGCTCAGAATCGTCGCGCGGGTCGCCGCGAGATCGCGGGTCCGAGGCGGGCGCCGCTTGCGCCGCAGGGGTTGACGGGTCGACATACCATCTAGTATGTTAGACGTCGGAAGCGGCGATCCTTGGCAACCGACGGTGGAGAGTCAATGAAAACCTACGGGAAGTCACGCGCGACGAACGCGTCGCCCGAACGCGTCTGGAGCGTTTGGTCCGACCCAAACAACTGGAGCCGCTGGAACAGCGGCATCGCCTCGGCGACGCTCGCCGGACCGCTCGTCTCCGGCGCGACCGGAACGACGGAAACGTCGCGCGGCGGCAAGCACGCGGTCACGTTCACCGACGTCGTCCCGCAGCGCGGATTCAAACTGACCACGGGAGGGCCGCCCGGCACGACGATGACGTTCATCTGCGAGATCGAGCCGCACGGCGTCGGCAGCATGGTCTCGCAAAGCGTCGCGCTGAACGGGCCGCTCGCGTTCCTGTGGGGGCCGTTGATGGGCGCGCAGATGGCGAACCACTTCGTCCCCGTGCTGGACGACCTCGCGAAGGCCGCCGAAACCGCGCCGAACAGCTAGCGTCCGCGGCGCGCCAGGCATCGCTCCGCCGCGGAAGAACGGTTCCGCGTCATGCGGCGGAGAGCATCGGCGTGACCTCCCACGAGAGCGACGTTCCGCGGGTCGTCCCCGTGTGGCGCGTCCGTGAGTTTCACGACGAGGATCTCGACCGGGCGATTCGGCTGCTGGAGGAGTCGCACGACACCGAGGCCGAGCCCGTGGTCTCGCTGGCCGAAGTCGTCGCCGCGGTGCGCGGCAGCCAACCGGCGCTGGTCGCCGAAGTCGGCGCCGAAATCGTCGCCGCGATCGTCAGCACGATCAGCGGCGAACGCGCGTGGATCTTGCGGTTGGCGATCGCCGCCGAATGGCGCCACCGCGGCATCGGCAGCGCGCTGCTCATGCATCTCGAACGTCGTCTCATCGGTCACGGCGTGCGCCGGTTTTCCGCGCTGCTGCCGGCCGGTGAAGTGGGGACGGCGGCGTTCACGAACAGCGGTTTCGTCGCGCGCCAGGGCGTCGTGTTGTTCGAGCGCCTCGCGCCGCTCGAACCGGCGGAGATGTCGCTGCTCGAGCGCCTCGGCGGCCAGGTGCTCAATCCCGGGCGCTGGTTGGCCGTCGCCGGCATGGACGGCGAGAAACACCTCATCGAGAGCCGCGTCGTGCTGCCGCTCGAACGCTCCGACGAAGCCGCGCGCTTCGGCGTGCTGCCGCCGCGCGCGATCGTCTTGTTCGGACCGCCAGGGACCGGCAAGACGACGTTCGCCAAGGCCGTCGCTTCGCGGCTCGGCTGGCCTTTCGTCGAGATATTTCCGTCGCGGCTGGCGGCCGACTCTCCGGGCGGGCTTGCTGCAGCGCTTCGCGAGACGTTCGCGCAGCTCGAGAGCCTGGAGCGCCTCGTGCTCTTCATCGACGAAGTCGAAGAAATCGCGCCGGCGCGCCACGGGCAGGCGTTCTCGCCGGTACACGCGGTTACCAACGAGCTGCTAAAGCTGCTGCCGATCTTTCGCGAAGGCGATCAGCGATTGCTGGTCTGCGCGACGAACTCCGTGCGCTCGCTCGACGCCGCGTTTCTGCGGCCGGGGCGGTTCGACTACATCATCCCGATCGGCCCGCCGGACGCCAAGGCGCGCGAGGCGATGTGGACGCGGTTCCTCCCGCCCGCGGCCGCGCGCATCGACGTAGCCGCGCTGGTGATGGCAAGCGAGTCATTCACGCCCGCGGACATCGAGTTCGCCGGCCGCAAAGCGGCGCAAGCGGCGTTCGAGCGCTTCGTGGGCACGCATCGCGACGGCGCGGACGTCACCGTCACCACTGAGGATTACCTCGAAGCGATCGCCAAGACGCGCCCGACGCTGACCTCCGCGATGGTCGACGCGTTCAACGCCGACATCGAGAGCTTCGCGCGCCTCTAAAGCATGAAGAAACTTTCGCCCGCGTATTTCGGCTTGGTGATGGCGACCGGGATCGTCTCCATCGCGGCCCTGGACTTTCATCTCCCGGCGCTGGCCGTCGCGCTCTTCGCGCTCAACGGCGTTGCCTACGCGGTTCTGCTCGTGCTGAGCGTGTTGCGAGCGGCGCGCCACTGGCCCGAGTTCCTTGCCGATCTCACCGACCACGGGCGCGCTCCCGGATTCTTCACGACCGTGGCGGCCTCGTGCATTCTCGGCGTTCAGTTTCGGTTGATCGCGAACAACGTGCCGGTGGCGATCGCGTTCTTGGCGATCGGCCTCGTCCTTTGGTTCACCGTCACGTACAGCGTGTTCACGGCGCTGATCCTGAAGCCCGAAAAGCCGCCCCTTCAGGGCGGAATCACCGGCTCGTGGCTGCTGGCGGTCGTCGCGACCCAGTCGGTCGCCGTCCTGGCGGCGCTCATCGCCCGCGAGTGGCCGCAGCCGTACCGGCTGGAGCTGAATTTTTCCGCGCTCTCGATGTGGCTGTGGGGCGGGATGCTTTATATTTGGATCATCTCGCTGATCTTCTATCGTTACATCTTTTTCAGTTTCGTGCCCAGCGACCTCACGCCGCCGTCCTGGATAACGATGGGGGCGATGGCGATCTCGACGCTGGCGGGTTCACTGCTCGTGCAGAACACGCCGGACGCACCGTTCTTGGCGTCGCTGCTGCCTTTTCTCAAAGGGTTCACGGTATTTTACTGGGCGACCGGTATGTGGTGGATCCCGATGTTGATCACGCTCGGCACCTGGCGATACGTCATTCAGCGGTTTCCGCTGCGCTATGACCCGCTGTACTGGGGCGCCGTCTTCCCGCTCGGCATGTACAGCGTCGCCACGCGGCACATGGCCTCCGCCCTCGAGTTGCCGTTCCTGGGCTTCCTCCCCGAAATCATGTTCGCTGCAGCGCTGGTCGCATGGACGGTCGCCTTCGCCGGATTGCTGTTGGACTTGCGCAAGCTCGTCACACAGAGGACTCGCTGACGAGTACGGCTTCTTTGATCCGCCAGCCCGCGGCCAACAGTCCGATCTGTTGCCGTCTATTGCCAATCCCAGCTAAAATTGCCATATGTCGATGCGAAAGGAGCTATTTTCGCACGATGTCAAGGATTTTGCGTACCACTTCATCCAAGCTCGCGCTGGTATCAATTTCATGATGGGCGAGCGTCCTTAACCGCGGCTCAATAACTTCGCGCTGAGCGAGCACGCGTGCTAACTCCTCAGGTCGTTTGCCGTATTGGTTGTTGTCCCGCGTCAGCAGCCGCTCTACGGTCACGGTGGCGGGCGCCGTGAGAAGAACGATGTGATCAAATTGAAGACGGAATTCCGCCATATTTGATGCGCAGCCGGCCGCGAATAGTATTCCGGTCTCTTGCAGCGATAAGAGCGCCTGCACGCGCTCCTCACGCCAGACCCAGTCTCGGTTTCGCTCGACCGGAGAGTCGCCTGCCGTCGGTTCGCCGTCAAAATGGACCTCAACCCATTCAGACCATTCGTCGGAATCGAGGTCCACGGCTTTGTACCCGAGTGCGGCAAATTGCTCGATGAGCGTCGATTTGCCCGTCCCAGATAAGCCCGTAAGCAGCACGCGACTCATAACGGCACGGTATCAAAAAAAACCGTTCATTGAGCTTGATCGCTCTATTTGCCCAATTCGCGATAACGAGGATCGCGTGCGCGCGACAGCGCGGTGTGTACCGTCATCCCGTCGCGGTCTTCGAGATAAGGGTTCGCACCGTGCTCTAGGAACATGCGGATATGTTTCGCATCGCTGCGCTTCTTGACCATGTAGTGCAGCGCCGTCTTCCCGCTGCGGTCCTGAACATTCGCGTTCGCGCCGCATTCGAGCAACGCTTTGGCAGCGGCAAAGCGGCTCCATTTGACCGCGAACATCAGCGGTGTGTCGCCTCGAGCGGGATCGATCTCCGCGGCGGCCGCAACCAGCAGCCGAATCGCCGCTGGACTGTCGTTAAACGCGGCCGCCCACATACAGTATTCCGGGTTCGCCCCGCGTTTGAGCAAATATTTGGCCAGGAGCAGATTCTTGCCGCGGCCGACGGCATACCAGAGCGGGGTCGCCTTCCAAGTCCCCTCGCGGAACGCTTCTCGATCGATATCGAGGCCGGCATCGAGCAGAACCTGCGCGGTCTTGATGCTATCCGCCGGCCGCAGACCGCGCTTCGCGATGTCAATGCCGCAGCAGACGTGCAACAGATTTTCGCCTCTCTTGCCGCAATACTTCAGCAACTCCGGCCGGCCCGCCAAAGCCGCTTTGACCGCCGTCCAGTCAAGACTCCGAACGAAGGCGAGCAACGCGGTTTTGGTAACCGGCATCTTCGTACCCCGCAGGCTCACGAACGCCGGCCACCTTCTCCAGCCGGCGCCGGATTTCAAGGAAAACAGGAGTCATAAGATTGCCGTGTACTTGCAAATATGAAGTAATCCTGCTACGATCCGGACGCAATGGTTCGCGCTTACGTTCTGGCGGCAGCGTTCTTGTATTCTGTGGCAGTCGGCGAAGCCGCCGCGCAGCCGCCGCTTTCGCAATATTTGATGAACGCGCAGTCAGAAATTACGCTCGCGCGCACCGCGGCGCCCAGCTCCATTTCGGCACACGCGACGGTCCTCGTGCTCGGCGTGCACGGCTATACCGTAGCCGTCAAAGGCAAGAACGGGTTCACCTGTCTCGTCGAGCGAGCGTGGATGCAACCGTTCAATAAAACGCCGTTCTGGAACCTGAAATTCCGTGCCCCGGTTTGCTATAACGCTTCCGCCGCCCGAAGCGTGTTGCAGTATACGGCGAAGCGAACCGCCTTGGCGCTCCGCGGGGCGACGGAAGCGCAGATCGAGCAAACGATGCTCGCTGCGATTGCCGCAAAGACACTGCCGATACCGCAGCCCGACGCGATCGGGTACATGATGTCGAAACAACAGTATCTGGACGACCAGCAGAAGTCGTGGTACCCGCACGTAATGTTCTACATGCCGCGCGCGGACATGGCGAAATCCGGCGAAGTGTGGGGCGCCAATCGCCTTCGTTCCCCCGTCGTGTTCGATAGCGTCGATATGATGCCGGAACCGTGGGCGCAGTTTTTCATCCCAGTCTCGCACTGGTCTGACGGATCGCCGGCTCCACCCTACACCGGAACGTAACGCGCGCGGAAGAGGACGCGAGCTGATCGCGACAGGCGAGTCTTTCTGTCGCGAGACTGCCGCATACTCTTGAATTTATAGTTGTTTACGTGGTATCGTAAGGAGGGCTGGGATGGCGGCAAGGGTCCGAAACGCGTCATCGCCGAGCCCGCGAATCATGCGCTGGCCGGCGTACCGCTCGAGTACCTCGCCCGCACCGACACCGCCGCGGCGCCGACGCAATCGGCCGCGCTCGGCGTACGCCGGCTTCCCGCCGGGGATCACGCCGACGTCGGGCGCGTCGCGAAGAACCCGGTCGAAGTGATGTGCGTCGATTCGCAGAACCTGTCCGTGACGCTCGCGCTGTCGCTCAGCGCGCGGCTCTCCGGGTGGTCGATGAGCGAAGCGGAGCTGAAACATGAGGCCGCTCGCGCCGCCCGGCAAGCTGCGAACGAGTGCGCTACCACGGCGCGAGAAGCCGTGCGTGCCGCAGGCCGCTGATCAATATACTCCGGCCGCGCTCGCAGTGCGTCCATAGTTCATGTTACGCTGAAGTGTGGCCGTGGTAGGATGCATGCATGACGCGTCGCCTGCCCGGCCGCCATGCGGCGGACCCGAACGTTGCCGAGATCGCGGCGTTGATCGGAGACTCCGCGCGCGCCGCGATCCTCCTGGCGCTGCTCGACGGCCGCGAGCTGCCCGCGTCGGAGCTTGCGTTTCGCGCCGGCGCCTCGCCCCAAGCGGCGAGCGCGCAGCTCGCCAAGCTCGCCGCCGGCGGTCTGCTGGTCGGCCGCCGGGCGGGGCGGCACCGCTTCTTTCGCCTCGCTTCGGCCGACGTCGCGCACGCGCTCGAAGGGCTTGCGGCCGTCGCGCGGCCG
The DNA here is from genome assembly GCA_019235885.1 of Candidatus Eremiobacterota bacterium. Lineage (GTDB taxonomy): Bacteria > Vulcanimicrobiota > Vulcanimicrobiia > Vulcanimicrobiales > Vulcanimicrobiaceae > Vulcanimicrobium. Next base: position 37,884 of record JAFAKB010000030.1, read on the forward strand.
AGGCCGATCGTCGCACTGAGCCAGACGACGACGCTTCAACGGCTGCGCGAGGCGCGCTCGTGCTACGACCATCTTGCGGGACGGCTCGGCGTGGCGGTGACGGACCATCTCGTCGAGCGCCGCGCGATCAGACCGGCCGGCCAAGACTTCACATTGACGCGCCGAGGTGAGACGTTCTTGCGCCACGTCGGAGTCGCAGTCGAGCGCGCACGCGAGGGACGGCGCGCATTTGCGCGCTCGTGCATGGACTGGACGGAGCGGCGTCCACATCTCGCGGGCAGCCTTGGCGCGGAGGTGCTCGAGCGCTTTCTAACCGCCGGCTGGCTGACCCGCAATCGCCACGACCGCGCCTTGCGCATCACGGCGGAAGGCCGGGCCGAGCTCACCCGCTGCTTCTTCGTCGAGGACCGTTCGTTTCTGAGACGCGAATAGGCACGGGATCAGTCGAGAGGGTCTATCGTTACGATGTCGTCCCCATAACGGTGTCCGCAGCCGGGGACTCAAGCGGCGACGGAACGGGGGCCTTGAGCCGCCAACCCACGATCAATAGCCACAGCGGTAAGAGCAGCTCACCGAACGACAGGATGAAGAACCATCCGAAATTCGCGCTGGGGAAAAGAAACGGCCGCAGCGGAGTGATCACCCATCCGGTTCCGACGACGAAGATGACGATCCCGAGCCACTTCGGAAAGTACCCCGATCGGAAAATGAGATAGCCGACGAGCACGAGATGGATCCCGAAAAGGATAAGAATAAAGCTCCAGTCGTAGCGATGCGATCGCAACAGCAAATCGACCTGGGCTTGAAGTTGCGTCGTCCCGAACGTCTTCACATAGCTTCCGGCCCGGACCACACGAAAAACATCGACGAGCTGGAGGACGCCCTGAAAACCGAGCACGGCGTAAACCCACTGGAACACCGCTGCCAATAGCGAGAGCGCCCGGTTGACCGGCGCAAGTAACAGGTATAGTGCCCACGCGATGATGATATCCCCGACGTAATTCGAGAGATAGCACACGATCTGCCGCGCGAACACGTCACCGTGCGTTTGGATGTTCTGCACCGTTTGCGCGGTGTTATTCGCCACGATCTGCGGGTCGAGTACGAACTCAGCATAAATGACGGGTTGAAGCAGAACGTACCCAACGACCGCGGCGAACGCGGCCTGGCGCAACGAGATTCCCTCGGTTTGACGAACGGTGACTGCGGTCATCGAACTCCCTCCACGCGAAAGCCTGCGGACTCCGCCATTCAGGCGATCCGAAACGCGGTCCTCCTCGGCGGTCAAGGGGCAGTTTCGACCCACCGCGACGGCAAACAAGGACTATCGAAATCGACCACAGCGTCGACGCGCTGACATACTCGGCGTTCGCATCGTGGTTTGCGAAGATTCGTCATGGGCGGTGCTTGAAAGGCCTGACTTGGCGGATCAACGCTTGACAATCCGACCAAAATCTGGCCAAAATGTGCTCTAGGATGGGACGGAGATATCCGTCCATGCGAGAGCACCCTCGGGAGCGGCGTGGTTCAAATGTATAATGTCGTCTCGTATAAAGCCAGCATTGCACATACTGGCTCGGGTGAGGATGTAGCAGCCGCTCTTCAACAGATCATCGAGCGCGAAACCGCGAATGGTTGGGAATTCGTTCAAGTTCAAGAACTTACAACTCATGTCGCAGGTAATATGGGCTGCTTCGGACTCGGTGCCACGCCGAGCTTTGATACGTCGCTGGCTATATTGATTTTCAAGAAATGAAGTGGCTCGTTCAGAAGCCGATCGAACTCTATTGGCGCGTCATCGAACCTTCACGTCGTCGACGATGCCTGTATCGCGAGAGCTGTTCGCATCACGTACACAGGATCACCGGTGAACATGGAGCGCTGAAAGGGCTACTTGCTCTGTTCCATCGAGCGCGACGGTGTCGGAAGGGGTACCACGTTACTTTCGATGCGTATTTGAAACCACATCTGACCCTCGCGGACGGGACAATGATCGGAGTTGAGGAAGCCTCTCCTTCAGCCGTCACGATGCTGAATGACGCCGATGACGTGATTCGGCTACACCTCTCGCCGTCAAAATAGCCGGGTCGTCCCCCACCGCTGACACTACGACGCATTGTCGCTGGAGATCATCGACACGACCTCCGCCGACCCGTCAACCTCGGCGCACGCCCTTGCCGCAAGCATCACCGGCTTCGCGGCATCGCTGCGCTGAAGTATGGTTAGAGCTTGAGTGCGGACGTTATGAATGCTGCCCGCGCTCGAACGGCGTATTCCGCTGTTAGATCCGGGCGCCGGTCGATTGACCACCGTACGAGATCGAACGCGGCGAGGAGCGCGAACGTCTCCACCTCGGCACGCATCAGCGAGAACTCCGCGGGCGTGAGCCCGTAGCCTTCGACGAACGCGTCTCGCGGCTCGCCGGCCACGAGCTCACGCATGTCGTAATGCGGAACGACGTGCGCACACGCTGAGCCCCAATCGAGCAGTGCGACCTCGCCCGAGTCCAGGACGATCGTGTTGTCGGCTTTGAGATCGCCGTGACACAGGCCGATCGGCAATGCGCGTTCCGACAGCCGCTCGAATCGTTCGCGGACGACTGAACGCCGATCCGCGGGATAGACCTCAAGCCCGATCAAGGGGTCGTCCGCAGTCAGGCTCTCGATGTTGTAGCGGATGAAAGCTGGCCAGTCCGGCGCGTGCGCGTCATTGAATATTGCGCCGTTTACCGGCTCGCTGAGATCGCGACCGAATCCGGAGACCGGGATCGCGTGGATTCGTTTCGCGTATCGGCCCAGCTGCCGCCACAGGTCGACTGAGTCGCGAAGTTCATCACCCGGAGTGCCGTCGATATGCGACTCGATCATGTACGGGATGCCGTCGGTCGTGCCGATCTGCAGCACGGTCGGCCCAAGGATCCCGGTCACCCGCGCCCGATCGAGGCACCAACGCTCTTTGCGGTACTCCATGAGCGCGTCGCCTTCGTCGCGCATGCGCACGATGAACGCTCGCGCGGCCGTCGTCACCCGCACGATTGCATTCATTGCTCCGCGTCCCAGGATCGAGGCGGCGCTTTCGGCGCGCGTGCCGGCGTAGCCGAAGACGACTGCCGCCGCGAGCTGCTCCGCCCGTGCGGGAGCGATCGAGTTGGCCGCTCCGGCGTGCTGTGACTCCAAACGGTGTTCCCTCGCATCCACATACGAAACGAGCGCCGGGCGAGTTTCAGGAGAGACGCGCGGCTCGGGGTACGAAACGTGTGCTTTCGTATGGCGAAGTTGATCTACCCCGGCCGCCTTGCGACGGAATCTCGAACTCCTCGAGACGCGCCGTGTCGTGACCGGACTCATCCACCTGCACTATCGCGTAAGAGGCGGTAACCGCTTCACGGGATCAGCCGAATCGCCCGAGTTAGGTATGTTCAGCGCGCAAGCACTTTGCTAAAATATCGGTGGGCCGACGCGCGTTGTAGACCCGCGCTCGTCACCAACAACAAGCGGCCCGATCGGTGCTGGAACACCGACCGAGCCCGTCACCCGATGAGGTAAACATCGAATGACAACCCGCATATTCGGCGCACCGCCCACGATCCCGCCCGCAGCTTCCGCGGAGGAAGCGTCGAATCGCCGCATCGCGCGAGGCGCATGGCTCGTCGCACGACTCGTCCGCCAAGAGCCGGTCCGGTACAAGGAATTCGAAGAGCGCTTCGGCCGCCCGGGCCGTTCGTTCTGCTGCGAAGTCGCCGCACTACGCGTCGCCGGCATCTACCGCGCGAGTGAGCTCCTCAGCTCGCCAAACGCGAAGCGGAATCGGAAGAGCGCGAAGTGATAAAGAACGTCGTGCCGTTCAAGGCACCGGAACCCTTCGCCCGCCTCGGCATCGACTGGACGAGAGCCGCCACAACCGAACGCGAGCGCTGCGTGCGCGAGGCCTTCCTCACGCACGAAACCTCATGCGGCATGAGCGGCCTCGTGTCGCTCCTCCTGCTGGCCACGGTATCTCGCCGCCAAGGCACCATCGCCGAAGATCTCAAAGCCGCCGCAGACTTCGCCGAAATCATCTTGGCGATGGAACTCCGAAAGCACCAAGACGACACGCTAGCTGCGGCGCAGTCGTACTTCGAGACAAACGGGCCGATTTGGTCATAGTGGGCGAAGCTGGAAACCCTGCGTAACTTACTCCGCTTCGCTCACTTTGGTGAGAACTGTATCGCGTTTTGACGGATAGCCTCGCCGTCACCCTTCGATGTCGTCATGCGCTTCCAGCGCTGCGCAGATATTAACGAAACTAGCGTCATCCGGGAAGTCCTCTCGGAGTTGGTTCACCAATTCCGAAATGCTGTCGGCTTCGATGCCACCGGCGGAGACGGTCCAGTTGTCGCAGAGGGGGCCGTCGTCGGAGTTATAGTTCTCGACCTCAACGTCCGGGTACGCTACTTCGTGGAGAAGCCGTGCCGCAAGCTCCGCTTGTTTTTTCGTCATGTGCTACATACCGTCCATCCGATTTTTTCCGCGCGGCGCATCACCAGGATACAATTCGCGCGGCTTCGCGCATCCCGTCCCTCACGACTCGTCTCGGATGAGACCGTTGACCGCAGCCGACATCTCGGCCAGCTCCTCCACCGCCTTCTCGAACTTAAACAGGACCGCGCCGTCTGGAAAGACACTGAGGATTTCGTTCACGAGGCGGGCACTATTGTTCGCCGCCCTGGCCACGATGGCGATCAACATGCAAGGGTCCATCTTCGTCGTGGCGGTCACCGAGCTGTCCGGATTGACGGCGCGGAAGAACGTCTTCGCATGGAGCACGGATGTGTGCGGCGTGAAACTGTGGAAGTCGAAGTCGACCAGATAGTCGTCCTGGTCCAGGCCAATGGCCGCCGCCAATCTGATGAACGACGGCATCCGCAGCGCCTTGGCGATAGCCTTGTAGTCCGGCTGACCCGTATTCGGATCGACAGCCTTCTTCAGGTTGAGGAGGTCCGGGCACTGTTTGACGGCGGTATCGCAGTCCCGTAGGATCTCGTTCCAGCGGTTCGATGCCCGGACTGCCGGTGTGGCGTGGGCGAATCGCTCGAATGGCTCCGACTCAAGGTAGTCCCGCGCGCGCTGTCGATCTTGCCGCATCCAGGCAATCTTGACGAACGCCTCCACGATTGTACGGGCGTGCGGAGCCAATGCGTTTCCGTGGTCCTCGTCGGCGAGGACGAGGATTGCGCGGGCGGCATCCAGACCGCTCAGGGCGTGGACCGCCGCCGCGAGACAAAGGTCGTTCTCCAGGTCGTCGCGCACGCGGTGGAACCGCCGTGTGGGCTCGAGCGCGTCGTCCAGTACGTTGGTGATGCTCTGGAGCACCGCCCTAGCGCGAGGCAGTTGGGCCGTGGGCGGCAGGATGATGCGCAACTCAGACATCGTCATCCTTTCTATCGGGGGTCCTGCGCCGCAGGATGTTCGCTTCCGCGGGGTGCTCCTCCGCGAACTTCGCATCTTCGACAGCTGGATCTCCAGAGTAGACCCATTTGCGATCCGTCGCCCAATTCAGACGCACGAACCATGCCTTCGTGTATGCCTCGCTGGCCTTGGCGATCCGCCAACGCCGGATCCCGAGTACCGCAGCGAACGCGACACCAAAGCTGGCGGCGAGGATCGTGACGATGCCGTGCTGCGAGGCTGCAGCAGCCTCTACGGCGGCCGCAGCAGCGAAGTAGGTCGAGAGCGACTGTACCGCACCGGCCCGGACGCCGAAGACATTCCGAACTGACCGGTCGTTGACTTCTTCTTTCTGGTCGAAGTCCGTGTGGAAGACATCCTCACCACGCCAGCGCTCCGGCGGCTGGGCTGATATGGAGAGTCGGAATGCGGCTTCGGCGTACCCCGCAGCACCGATAGCCAGCGCGGCGGAGATGAAGGGCGCCGCGTTCGCGACAAACTCGGTAAACTGGTTGACTGTCATCACGCTACCCATAGTATTTCCGGCGCCTAAATGATGCCGCCGTCAGGTGCCAACAGGGTGTCACTGCACCACTATGATGCCAAATCTTTGCAAAATGTTTATCAGCCCAACATGCAGGCGCGACTTTGTCGAGTCCGCGGCGGTCCTCAGCCTCAAGATGAGCGAACAAACACAGTCCGGCTCCGAAGTGACGTTCGTTCGCAGCGAGGTTGTGCAGATCGGCGAAGAGAGCGTCAGTCTTCTGGAGGGCCTACGGAGCTTGTAATCGGGGTCGGCTGCGCAGTCGTACGTCCAGTCAAACGGACCTATTTGGTCTTAGTATGCCGGGAGGTCTTACCCGGCTACGGGAATCGGCATGATCGTTATCGTGACGCCGAACTGCTCCTGAACCGTGCATGCGAGGTCCACAATGCGCTGATCCATCTCGTGCAAACGGTCGGCGGGTACGCGGATGAAGTAATCGTATTCATCGTCGCCTTCGCTCAGCTCCGTAACGTCGACGATACTGGCGAGATTCCGCATGAAGAAAGCCGTTGCCGGCACCAAGATGCGGACCGCCCGCGCGACTTCCTTCGACATTTCGTAGTCATCAGTAAATATTGTCATAGAAGTGTTTTCAGATCGACGACGAGGTGTTTCGCCCAAGCGATCCGCTCGTCCGTGATGGTCACAGGGTACGGCTCCGGGGTCGTTCCGTAGCCATAATCGGCGCGCTTGCGATCGATTTGGAGGACGTTAGCATATCGAACGGCTTCGCCGTCTGTCAATCGCCCAGTCCGAGTAACGCCTAGGCCCCCCTCCGACCACTGCACCCACGTTCTGTCCGGTGTACAATGCACGCACAATATCCGGCAATACTTGATGCGTGAGCTGACGCGCATCGTCGATATCGGCACCGCGGCGAAAGCGAAGGCCGTGTCTCTCCGCGGCTTGCGCCGCGTACGTGTACACAAGGTAGTAGCGCCGAGCGATGGCCTGAAGCAGCGACCCTCCATTTCGCAGAAGATCCGCGGCGCGCTCCAGCCGCTCTACGAGCGCGATAAATTCATCCTGTCGCATGGTCCCAGGGTATGCGACGACTATGCCACATGCATGTCACGATGACTTCAGCGTCTCGTCTCGCTCGAGCACTTGTAGATCGGAGGCGTCGGCGAACTGTTTGAACGTCACCACGCCGGCAGCCTACTATGCTCGGCGACGTCCCTTTGGTCCGTGTGGATTAATGCGCGCGAAGTATGGCATCGCAGCACCCTACTGCGCGATGATCGGGACGCGCCTGACGACACGGCGTGCCGCGTCCACGGATCTTCCGGGGGTGTGCGGCACGCAGCCAAGCAGGCGTACTCCGTCACGTCGGCCATCCTGCGAACCCGCGCCGGTCCCGGTGCCACACCCGGGACCCGAGCAGCGGTGTTCGTCTACACCCCGGGATGGTCGGCGTGGCGGGGTCTTTCCCCATGCGCCGGGCACCTTCCCGGCGTGTTTTTGCCATGCTCGGCAGGTGGAGGCCATAGGGTCCGTGCTAGTGCGACCGCACTTCACCATCCTACAGGAGCCTCGTACACCATGCTGTCAGCATTCCTCGTTGCGGCCGCGATCGTGCTCGCGTCCGTCAGCCCCGGCGGCCCCCTAGCCTCGACGAAGAGCGTCTCGGGAGGTGGGCCACTAACCGCATCGGCGAGCGTGAGCGGAGGCGGACCGGCCGCCCCGGCCAACTCGTCGTCCACCGACAGCGTTACCCCGAGCGGTCCGCTCTAGGCCTCTGAGCGAGCGGGGAGGACGTTCGTAGTCTGCTGCGGCATTCCGCAGGCCAGGGTGACTCAAACACGCCATGCCGGCCGCCTGAACTCCGGCGCCTCCCCGTTCCAGCTCAACGCCGCCCGTGAAGCCTATTTCCGGAGCGACTATGCCGCCGTGTTGGACCACCTGGCCGCGGTCCGTATCGGCGAGCCGGCTCCCGTCGAAGCGTGGCTGCTGCGCGGCCGCGCGCTCTTGCGCCTGCACCGCCCGGACGACGCCGTCGCCGAGCTGACGCCGCTCCTCCCGACGATCCGCGACGTCGACGAACGCGCAACCGCCGCGATGCTCCACGGCACCGCGCTGGCCCGCCTCGTTCCCGCGCGCGGCATCGCGGTGCTGGCCGCGATTGCCGACACCGCGCAGCGCGAACGCGCACATGCCGCGGTGCGCGCCGAGATCGCGTACTACCGCGCCGTCGCCCACTGGAGCGCCGACGAACTGGACCGCGCCGAAGATCTGGCGCGCGACGCGCAGCGCAACGGCCGCGACGTGTTGGCCGTTCGCGCGATGCAGCTGCGCGCGTGGATCGCCGCGGCTCGGCCGACACCGACGCGCTTCTCCGACGCGCTGACCATCTGGCGCAACGCCGCGCGGGCGTACGCGCGGTGCCGCGAGCGCGACGCGGACCTCGCCGCCATGATCGTGCACAAAACCGCGTCGCTGGAGCAAACGCTGCGCTCCTCGGAAGTCCCCGGCACGCACCGCTCAGCCCGCGGCTCGCGCACCGCACCCGGGAGCGCGTTCCCTGCTCGTACGCCGTCCGCCCTGTACGCGCTCCTGTGTTACGACGACGCGTGGCTCTTTGCACTCGATGGCGACGTCGCCGCAGCGCTCGCGAAGATGTGCGAAGCAGAGGACGCATCACCGTCGCCGGCATGGCGCGTATGGGCTCGAGCGGGGTCGGCGGTGATCGCCGCTTTCTTCGGCGAAAACGGTTCCGCTCGCGCGTCGGCCGACCAGGCGGCAGCACTGGCGCAGGCGATAGACTGGAACACGGCGCCCGACGCGCGTGTCGCCTTTCTTGATCTTGCCGAGACGTATGCGTACCTCGGGAACGCGCATGCGGCCACCGCTGCGCTCCGTCGATTCGACGAGCTCGCGCCCCCGACGGACGCAACGCGCATGCTCCACCGAGCGGATCGCGATCCGCGCTTCGTCGGCTGGTACGCACACGTGCGCGCCCTGGTTCGGCGTGGCGAGGGAGACATCGCGAGCGCCGCGGCGTCGTTTACGGCAGCGGTGCAAGCGTTCCGGTCGTGCGGCTATCTCTGGCGCGAAGCCGTGTCGCTCATCGAGCTGGACGCGCTGCCCGGCCCGAGCGATTCGGGCGCGCATCTCGACCGCGCGGTCTCGCTCGTCCGCGAACACTTCCCCCACTCGTTCGTCGCGCTGCGGCTGGGACCGTGGGCTCGCGCCGCGGCCGACCCGGTCATCGGCGCGCTGACGCCGGCGGAACGAGAAGTGCTGCGCCACGTCCTGGAAGCGCGCACGCAGCAGGAGATCGCCGACCTCACCGGGCGCGCGTACAACACCGTGCGCACGCAAGTGCAGGCGCTTCACCGCAAGCTCGGCACCAGCAGCAACGCGCAAATCATTGTCGCTTGCGCGCGCCGCGGCATCGGCGCACCGTCCTGGCGGTTCGACGAGACGAACGTAGGATCAGGCTAAGCGGATTCGGCGATCTCCTCGTCCAGAGCGCCGGTTTGCAGCAGGCGTCGCAGCTCCCCCGTGCCGCGGATCTCCAACTTCGCGCGGGCGTTGCGGATGTGCGTTCGGACGGTCAGCTCGGAGCGCTTCAGCCCCGCCGCGATCTGCGAGAGGCTCAGGCCGTCGCGCATCGCGCGCAGCACCGCGCGCTCGGTGGGCGTCAACTTCTTCGCGCCGTCGCCCGCAAACGAAGGCAATCTGGGTTCCCGACCGGGCACGCCGGCAGCTACGCGGTCGGTCTACGGGTCGTCCCGCATCGGCCCGCCTCGCGACGGGCCGCCGGGTGACCGCAGCATTCGATTCCGTTCGTCTCCACGTTGCGCCGGATCGTAGCCGCCCGCCCCCGTCGTTGGCTATACTTCGCGCAGACTAATCATCGCACCGGGTCCCAGGTTCGGCACCGCCCTGCGCACAAACACACTGTGCGATGAACGTCCAAGTGGTTTCACCACGGATTCTCGCAGCGGTGAGGCGGAAAGTCGCGATCGGCGATGTCGGCACCGTTTGGCGTCCGGCGCTCGACCAGGTTTGGTCGTTCCTGCGCACGCAGCCGGACCTTCGGACCGATGGACACAACATTTTCCTCTATCACCATCCGTCCCGGCGCGGCGATCCGATGGATGTTGATTTCGGGGTCGAGGTCGTACGCGAGTTTGCGCCTTCGGGCGACGTCCGGCCAGTGAAGACGCCGGCAAATCGTGGGAGATTTACGGCGACTGGAGCGACGACCCCGCAAAGCTCGAAACGACCGTCATGTATTTACTGCGTTGAGCGGTATGACGCCTCGGCGCGCTCAGCGCCAACAAACCACTCGTGAACGACGGGCTCTTACTTACTGCGCCACTTCGCAGCGTACGGCAGGACGAACATGTATAGGCCGGTGACCGCGAGCAAGGCGAGCGGGAGCAGCGGCGAGAGGTACACCCACATGGGAGGCTTTCCTCCGATGCCCTGGGCGATGAAGATGGCTACGACGACTGCCACGAACGTGATCGACACCCAGCGGTGTATTTGCCGGATCCAAGCGTTCAAATTCATGCAAACCTCCGTTTAGCTCGTTTCCGGTCCGGGAGCAGTCCCGCCTCGTATGCGGTAGTGCAGGTGGATTACTCCGGTGGCGACACGGCGCGGGGCTCGAAATCCTGCGGTTACCGCTGGAGCAGCGGCTTGAGGTCGCTGGCGATTTGGTGTGCGACGGAGCGTTGCGCGGCCAGGGTCGATACGTCGTCGACCGTGTAGCTCTTCACCCGGCGCTTCCGTCCCGACGTCGCGTCCATCAGAAAGGCGCTCACCTGTTTTCCGCGGTCGGCGTCGCGCACCGCGATCACGACGAGCGTCGACGCGCCGACCTCGGCGGCGATCGACTGGGACGAGCGGTGCGCGGTTTGATATCTGAGCATGACGGGCCAGGCGATGACCGGCGCGACATCGCCGTTCGCCAGCTCACCGTCGACGGCTTCGGCGATGCCGGCATCCGACGAGTCCAAGCCGTACCCGTTCGAGATCCATCGCACGGGAAGCACGGCGACCGTTTGGGGTCGTAGCGCCGGCCCGAAACGGTACGCCGCGAAAAGGACGGCGGCGAGGACGATCGCACCGGGGATTGCGAGCCATCGCAGACTCCGCGGACGCGACGGCAGCGGGTCGGCGACGACCGGACGGGGCCGCGTGACGATCGGAACGTAGCTTCCGCGCGGGTACTCGAGCCGCAGCGGCTCCGTGCGCCCCGGTCCCGCGTAGTATTCCGCCAGCTTCGCGCGCAGCCGCCTCGCCTCGACGCGGACGATCGGATCGAGCCGCGGATCGTAGCCGTCCTTGCGGTCGAAGACCTCACGGCCGATTACGAATTCCTTGACCTCGTCCTCGCGGCCGCCGATCTTCGATTCCACCGTAAAGCGCAGAAAGCGGCAAAGGCGCGCGGCACCGGAGAACAGGTCGTCGGCAACGATCCGCTCGAGATGATCGCGTACCGCCTGCACGGGGACGCCGTCCATCTCGTTCACACTGCCACGGCGCTCCTTTGACTTCAAGAATTCAGGCGAACCTTACGGTAAGGTTACCGCTGCGCGCCGGTCATTACTCCGCCGGCGCGGCCGCCCCGTGCGATCCTCGCCCTGAGCGGACGATCTGGTCCGCCGTTCCCGAGGAACCACCATGTTGAAAAAGCTACTCCTGCCCCTCGCCTTCGCGCTGGTCGTCACCGCGGCCCCGGCGCTCGCCGGTCCTCCGCTCATCTGCCACCCCATCGACATCGGCACGGCGCAGTCGCTCCCGTGGTCGAGCGCGCCGGGCTGGAACGGCGCGCTGACTTCATACGACCTCGCACATCTGGGCGACGAGACGGTGTCGCTGCTGACGCCGCAGACGCCGGTCAACGTCCGCCGCGAGACGGTGCGGCGCGCCGCCATCTACGCTACCAGACAAGCTGGCCTCGCAGAATCGTTGGCGACCAGGCTCATCGCCCGAGCGAACGCGGCCGGCGATGCCGAACCGGCGGCGTGGTTCGACGCCGGCTATTTCGTCGAGACGATCCGTCAAGCCGCGTGGTTAGGACAAGTGCTGCGCCCGGACCAGCGCGTCGGCTGGAAGCTCACAGCGGATCCGACGCACGTGGACGGGCTCGCGCTCATCGAGAAGGCGATTCGAATGGGCGGCCGCGACATGCAACCGGCGGCCGCTTTCGTCGCGGCCGCCAGAACGCCGATCGATCGATAGCGAGTGACGCGTCCCGCGCGTGGAGGCGGTATCACGGCGAGTCATCACGGTGATGTAGGTGGTCCGAACCAAGTGGTGAGCGCGTCGGTGAGTCCCGTCTGCGTTTCATCTCCGACCCAGGCGACATAACCGTCGGGCCGAATCAACACGGCCGTGGGAGCGCTGACCGCGCCGAGCGCCGGAAGCTCCCACGCACCGTCGTATTCGGCGTCGATCGACTTCACCCGATCCGACCATTGCGCGATGTCGAAGCCGCCGGGCTCACCGAGGTTGAGCAGCACCGGCCGGGCCTCGTGCAGCAGGGTGAAGACTCGCAACGGGCCGTTGGCGGAGATCACGTCGAGATCGGGCATGCGGCGTCCGAGCAGCGGGTGTCCCTCGCCCAGGTCGTAATGAACGTCCAGGCCGGACATCATCGCGGCGAAGCGCCGCCGCGGTTCGTCCATGCTGAGCAACTCGGAAAGGGCGTCGCCCAAGGCCTTGATGCGATCGTCCGCGGCGCGGCGAAACGGAATTTGCGCCAGCGTGTTGCGCAGCACGCGCGCACCGACCGGATGGCGCTCGGCATGGTAGGTATCGAGGAGGCTTTCCGGCGAGGTCTGCTTGACGACTTGGGCCAGCTTCCAGCCCAGATTCACCGCATCTTGGACGCCGATGTTGAGTCCCTGACCACCGACCGGGTTGTGCACGTGCGCCGCATCTCCGGCCAGCAGCACCCGCCGGTCGCGATAGGCTGCGGCTTGTCGAGCCATGTCGGTGAAACGGGAAATCCACGCGAGACGGTGGACTCCGTAATCGGTCCCACGAACGGCGACGAGCGCTTCGCTCAGATCACGCAAAGTGGGTTCGTCGTCCGTTCTGAGGTCTTGTTCGGTCACGACAAGCCGCACCGGTCCCTTGCCGTCCAGCCCGTTGATGGCGAGAAAGCCGCGCGCGTCGTGGTGCATGCCCAATTCCGGTTCGTCGGCCATCTCGACTTCGGCGATCAACCAACTCGTCGTCGGATCCCATCCGGGGAATTCAATGCCGGCTGCTTTGCGGATCAGACTGCGTCCGCCGTCGCATCCGACGAGATACTGCGCGCGAAGCGACCGGCCGTCGGACAGCTCGACGTCGACGCCGGTGTCATCTTGCGCGAAGCTCGTCACTTCACATTGGCGATAGAACGGCACCGCCAGCTCCTCGACCCAGCCCGCCAGAATGCGCTCGATGCCGTTTTGCCAGAGCGCGAGACCGTAGTTATGCCGGGTCGGAAAGTCGCTGATGTCCAACGAAACGCGGCGAACCCGGCGACCTGAGCGATCTGTCCCTGCGAAAGGAACCGCTCGGCGATTCCGCGCTGATCGAGCACCTCGATCGTGCGCGCGTGCAGACCGCCTGCGCGCGAGCCGACGAGATCCTGGCCGGCGCGCCGCTCGACGACGGCAACGTCGATGCCCGCCAGCGCCAACTCGCCCGCCAGCATCAGCCCCGTCGGACCTCCTCCGCAAATCACCACGGCATGCGCGGTCATCCCCCACCCTCCAAACGCTTCGAGGGGCGATTATACGGCACGACCCGGGACTTGCCACAAGCCCGGGGTCCTACGGTATAATGGAAGTGGGAAGAGGGCTCGCGATTCTCAAACTGTTGAGAGCGCCCTTGCCGCCACATCGCGGCGGCAATTGCGAGCTTGTGATCTTTGTTCCACGGCGGCCCGACTGCGCGGTCCCACCGGTGCAGCGCGAAGGCGGGCGCTTCGAGCGAGGACGTCTCGGCGATATCCGGCCGCAAAATGCCGATCGGTGAAGCGCACGCAGGTTAAGACGACCTTACGGTGCGATGTCGCGCATGGCCCGCATGGGTCGCGGGAACACCGACGGCATGAGCGATACTCCCATTCCTCGACTCGATCCCGATGCGCTGAAGCACGAGCGGCACGACCCCGATCTGGGCTCCGAAGCGGACAACGCGGAGTTCGATCGCGTCGCGCGGGGCGACGACGCGATGTCTGTGCCGCAGACGAACAATCCGCCGGAGCCGACGGCGGGGGCCACTCCCCCGGCACGCTGACGGCGTCTCGGCAACCGCTACGCGGCGACGGCGTCGAAGGGCCGGACGCGTGATCGGAGGCTGCCTCAGTAGTCCGACGGGCCGGAGTCGACGCCGAGCTGGAAGAAGAAGCTGATGCCCACGTGCAGCGTCGCGATCGGCTGGTATGCCGGCGGGGTTTGCGTGAAGTCGAAGCAGTCCGCGAGATCGTCGGCGCGCACGTCGGTGGTGCCGAGCGACGGAATTCCGAGCGCGCGCTCCGTGAACTTCAATACCGACCCGAACTCGTGCTGCACGTGCGAGACGTAGCCGTGCCGCGCCCACTTCGAGATGACCATCAGCGGTACGCGCATGCCGAGGCCGTCCCCGTCGAGCTGCGGCGGGTTGACGTGGTCGTACCACCCGCCGTGGTCGTCCCACGTGACGAGGATCGCGGTGTCGTCCCAGTAGCGCGAGCTTGCGAGCTGATTGGCGAGCATCGCGACGTAGTCGGGTCCGAGGTTTGTCGTGTTCTGCGGGTGGTCGGTCGCGACGATCGGCGGGTTCACCCACGACACGTCCGGCAGCGTACCCTGCTGCATGTCGGTGAACACGCGCCAGCCGGGTCCGACGATGCGCGAGTTCCAGTCGGGGCCGTTGCGGATATGGTTGATCGCGTCGTACGGAAGCGTCGCGGCGGCCGATTTCTTGCCGGTTGCGCGGTAATCCAGCAGAAACGTGTAGTACAGCCACTGCTTGCCGACGCGTTCGACCGCATCGCCGAGGGTCGTCGTGTCGAAGCACGGAAATTCCGCGCCCGTAATGTTCGATGGCATCGCGCTATCGTGCGTGGGAACCGTCGTGCCGGCCGGTGCGTCGCAGCCCCAGATCAGCGGATCGGTCGGGTCGTCGGTTTCGTTGTGCGACGTTCCCGCGATCAGGAAGAGATGGCCGGGATAGCTCGGGCCCGTTTGTGACGCGAACATGCGATCAGCGAGCGTGAAGCGCGACGCAACGTCCCAGTACGGCTGCGTTTCGGCCCGCGGCACGTATCCGTAGGGGTAGAGCGGATCGGGCGGAGCGCCGAAACAATTCGCGGGTGTCGTGTCGAAACCGTCCATCTTGCCGCCGTCCCAGTCCTTGACCCAAGCGGCGTGCGAGTGGTCGGGATCGCAGGGCGCTTCGAACGGCGTGGGCCGCAGCGGCACCGTCACGCCGAGGTGCGTCTTCGCCGAAGCGACGCTGTCCGCGCCGGGATAGCCGTTGAAGAGATTGTCGAAGGTGCGGTTCTCCATGATCACCACGATCACGTGGCGGATCTTTCCACTGCCGAGCAGCGCGGGATTCGGTGTCGGCGCCGGCGCCGGCGTCGCACCGGGCGGCGGCGTCGGAACACCTGGCGGCGGGCTCGGCGGGGCGCCGGGGATGGGCGTCGACGTCGCGCCCGGCCCCGGCGTACTCACGCCGATCGCACCGGCCGAACTCCCCGGCGGTACCGAGTACGACGAGCCGCCGCCGCACGCGGCAAGCAGCATCGACGCGAGCAAGACGGCGAGCAGACGCACGACAACCTCCAGCGAAGCGCTGGCGCTGCCGTACCCAGCGCCGGTGAACGAAACATTAAGACCTGCTTGAGCTCAGAAGTCGTACTCCAATTGTGCCCGGTTGTACTTGAAGTACGGCGCGCCGCCGTATTGCGCCGTGTTCGCCTGCTCGCGGTCCGCGTAGCGGTACCGGAACAAGAGCCCCTTGTACGCGCCGGGACGCGGCTTGTTCGCGAAATACTGCAGGTCCGCGTCGAACTCGGAGGTCTGCTGCTGTCCCAGCCGGTTGCCGTAGTCGTAGTAGGCGCGGCTCGTCACGAACACCAGCCGCTTGTCGGGCGACGTATAGCCGGCGCTCAGCTTGACGCCGTTGCCGGCGGCGCGCCGGTCGGCCATCCCCTGTGAGATGCTCGTCGTGAACAGCGGGTCGGTCGCGTAAGAATCGGTGTACGGGCTGGCAAACCCGCCATACAGATAGGTCGTCGTGCCGTTCGCGTTGGCGATGCATGACGGCGCGTTCGAGCCGATGAAATACGGCAGGCTGAATCCCGCTTTCGCGCCGGCGACGTGCGCCGCCGAGCACGTCGTGCCTGCGGGGGGCGTGACCGTCGCGCTGTGCTGCGGAATTTGGTCGTAGCCGAGCGCGAGGGTGATCGTCTTGGTAACGTTCGCGCCGACCTGTGCGCCGAATGCGAAGGCATCGATCTGCCCGAGCAGAGCCGAGCCCGTGCTGGTTTCGCGCCCCGCTTGCAGCGCCAGGTACGGTTTGCTCTTCTGGCCCTGGTCGGTGTAGCGTGCGTCGAGCCACGTCAGGCTCGCGATGTCATCGAAATGGTACAGGTGCAGGTTCGTCGTGAGACCGTGCTGGCCGGCGAAGCCGACGCGGCCGTACTGGAACCCACCGTTCGAGACGCCGTGTCCGCCCGGGAAGTAGCGATAGGCGGGCAGGCCGGGATTGCTCCCGAGGTTGTTGACCGCCGTCAGCAGCGTCTTGTCGTCGAACGCGGAGTTCGTGCGGCTCTCGAACCGCGTCATGTCCATCAGTTCGAGCGAAACGCCGCCGCCCGCCGTGTACGCGACGTCCGCCCCCTGGAACGCGACCGGTTTGAGCCGAGAGTCGGACGCGTTCGCCCACGGCGTGTTGATCACTTGGTCGCCGACCTTCGCGTACAGGTGCGGGTCCTTGTACTGCACGTACGCCTCATACAGCGTGTTGAGAGCGTAGCCAGGCAGCGTGTCGTCGGGGTTGAGCGATGTCGTCGGAGGCTTGTAGCCGCCGCACGGCGGCTGCAGGTGCGTCGCGGGATTGGGGCAGCCGTTGAACGGCGTCGCGTAGAGATACGACGCACCGGCTGAGAACGGAGAGCTACCGAAACGGTAATCGGCGTGCAAGCTGAGCCCCGGTTCGATCGATTGCTGATTGACGGCCTTGACGCCCTTGATCGCATTGAGCCGCGTGAAGTCGTACACGCGCAGATACCCGCGCACGCTCAGCGCGCTCGGATAAGGCGAGGGCGCAGGCGTTGCGGCAGCAGCGGCCGGCGAGGGTGGCGCTGGAATAGACGGCGACGTCTGCGCATGCGCGGCAGAAGGAAGGATACTCGCGACACACGTGAAGGCAAGCGCTGCTGCGGAAGTGCGCAGCGTTGATGATGAGATCGGCACGGCGAGCAGCATATGCGCGCGTCGTTAACGGATGGTTATTTATGTGCGCATAACGTGAATCAGCCGGCCTTGGCCGCCGCCCTAACATTCGATTAAGGCCACCCTGGTGGCATCGTCGTGTGTGCTTCTGAAGGCATGCTGATCGCGCAGATATCGGACATGCACATCCGCCGTAAGGGCGATCTCCTCCACCACATGATCCACACTGGCCGCGAGCTGCGGCGTGCCGTCGCGGCGATCAACGATTTCGTGCCCAGGCCGAATTTCGTGGTCGCGACCGGCGATCTCGTCGACCGCGGAAAGAGCAAGGAGTACCGGCGCCTCCGCGCCATCCTCGACCAGCTCGCGATGCCATACTACCTCGTGGCCGGCAACCACGACGATCACGCCGGGCTGCGCGACGAGTTCGCGGATCATGGTCACCTCCCGCGTTCGGGATCGCTCTCCTATGTCGTCGAGACGCGTCCCGTCCGTCTGGTGGTGCTCGACACGACGCGTGGCCGTAGCCACGGCGGCGGGCTCGACGCAGCGCGGCTGCGCTGGCTCGACGAGAAGCTGAGCCGCGCACCAGCGACCGCGACGCTCGTCGCGATGCATCACCCGCCGTTCGACACCGGCATCGCACCGCTCGACTCGCATCCGCTGCGCGGTCGCGAGGAACTTGCAGCGATTGTTGCGACTCATCCGCAGGTGGTGCGCATGATCGGCGGTCATATCCACCGCGCGTGCGAGGCCGCGTTCGGCGGAACCGTCGCGTCGACGGCGCCGAGCACGGCGCACCAGCTCATTCTCGATCGCCAACCGTCGGGGGGCTACATGCTGCGTCTAGAGCGTCCGGCGTTCGTCATGCACCGCTGGACCGGTCGAGCCCTGACTTCCGAAATCCACCCGACGACCGGCCGCGCCGCACCGCACTTGCGCGCCGTCTGCTGACGCGGACCGTTCGTGGACGTGGCCGAGCAGAGATCGTGTCCCGCGGAGTGTGGTATGAACGACTCTCGACGGTCTACGACAGCTCGACCCACGTCGGCGCATGATCGCTCGTCTTCTGTCGCGCTCGCACGTCGCGATCGACGCTGGCGGCAACGAGGCGCGCCGCGACGGCGGGACTCAGCATGGTATGGTCGATGCGCAGGCCCGCATCGCGGCCGAATGCGTTCCGGAAGTAATCCCAAAACGTATAGATCCGCTCGCCCGGGTGCAGCGCCCGTAGGGCGTCGGTCCACCCCTGCGCCGCAAGCCGCTGAAACGCGGCCCGTACTTCGGGGCGGAAGAGCGCGTCGTCGACCCAGCGCTCCGGCTTGTACACGTCCAGCTCGGCCGGCATGACGTTATAATCGCCCCCCAGAACCGCCGGAACGCCGCGCGCGAGCAGGCTGCCTGCGTAGTCGATGAGCGCATCGAACCAGGCGAGCTTGTAGTCGAACTTTGGGCCAGGCGCGGGGTTGCCGTTCGGCAGATACAGGCACCCGACCAGTTAGGCGTCGGTCGGGCCTTGCCCGAGCCGGCCCGGCGACGCCCGGCCGTTGCGGCGGCTCGGCTGCCGATCGCGTTAACCGTGAGGGGCGCCCGGTACCTGGGAATAGATCGAACCCCCAGTAGGAAAGCGAAGGATCGCCGCCCAGTGAGACTTGTAAATCAGAACGAGATTGCCGAGCGCCTCGAGGCCTATGCCGAGCGCATCGGGCCATTCGGGTTCTCCGGCGCCTTTCTGGTGGGCCGCGGGGCCGATATCGTCTACGAGCGCGGCGTGGGCTATGCCGACCGCCGGACGGAGTCGCCGATCACCCCGGAGACGATCTTCGATACCGGCTCGATCACCAAGCAGTTCACCGCGGCGACGATCCTTGCACTCCAAGAGGCCGGACGACTGCGCGTCACCGACACGCTGGCGACGTTCTTCCCGGAGGCTCCGGAGGACAAGCGCGCGATCACCGTTCACCACCTGCTCTCGCACTCGGCCGGCCTGCACTTCACCTTTGGCCACGACTACGATCCGCTGACCCGCGACGGGCTCATCGCAGCGATCATGGCATCCAAGCTGGGAAGCGTTCCGGGCACGGCGTTCAATTACTCGAACGTCGGATACACGCTGCTCGCGGCGATCATCGAGCTCGTCGAAGGCTGCAGTTACGAGCAGGTGCTGCGCGAACGAATACTCCGGCCTGCCGGCTTGAACGAAACCGGATACGTGCTCCCCGATTGGGATCGCGCGCGCATCGCACACGGATACGACGGAAGCGCCGATTGGGGAACCTCGCTCGACCATTTGTGGGCGAGCGACGGCCCCTACTGGAACCTGCGCGGCAGCGGTGGACTGCTCTCGTCGTTGCGCGATCTGCACCGGTGGCACCGTGCGCTGCGCGACGGATCGGTTCTCTCCGAGGAGAGCCGCGCCGCCTTGTTCCGCCCGAACATCCCGATGACGAACGAGGTCTCATACGCGTACGGGTGGTCGATCTCGAAAACGCCGCGCGACACGACCGTGGCTTCGCACCATGGCACCAACGGCGTCTTCCTCGCCGACTTCCGGCGCTACCTTGACGAAGACGTCGTGGTGCTGATGTTCACGAATCAAGCGACGCCGGGGTCGGCGATCGTTCACCCGCTGCAGCAATTCGTTTTCGGTCCGGTCCCCGAGCTGCCGCCATCGGTCGATGACCACTCCGATCACCTCGAGCGCTTCGCGGGTGACTACGGTAGCAGCATCATCGTCCGGGTCGCTGCCGAGCGCACCGGACTGCTCGTTCAGCCACGCGATCAGCCGGCGTTTTCGGTTATCAGCGCCATACCGCCGAAGTACGCCGCAACCGCCGCGCAGCGGAATGCCAAGCAGCAACAGGCGCTCGCGGATGCAGTCGTGGGCGATTACCGCCGGTGGATGGCGCTGCAGCTCGAGGACACGCCCGACGTCCGAGCTCGCCAGCACGTCTTTTGGGACGGGGTTCGCGACACCGTCGGAACGATCACCGCAGTCAACGCGCTCGGAGAGGTCGCCGGCGGAAACGGTGTCGACTCGTATGCCTGCATCACCGGCAGCGAAGGCGCGTTGCTCGTGCGTATTGCCTGGTCGCATGACGAGTGCATCCAAGACGTCGATGCGGCGCCGCAGCTCCCGGAGTTTCGCTTCGCCCGGGCCCTCGACGGAACGTTCATAAACTACGACCTCCGCAACCAGACCGTGGTGCGTCTCCGCTTCGGCGGCGACCTCACGATCGAAGGTCCGGCCGGAACGTTCCGCGTCGTGCGCGCAATGCAGCGGCGCCCGATGTGACCGCCGAGTCCGTAAGGACCCCAAGGCGTGATTTTACATTCTCATATCCATTTGGGCGCCCGATTGCATCATCTGAAGGTGCCCGAGCGCTGCGCTCCAGTCGGCTGACGAGATACCGATGCTGCTGCGAAACGGATATTGCAGTTCGAAGAGCAACACGAGCGTTGAAACGGTGACGACCGTTACGGCTGACGTCATTAGCAGATGAATACGCTTATTCGAAAGCCCGAAGAGCCAGCAAAATCCGATGACGCAGAATGCACCGATCGCCAAGACAAGCCACTCGAACGAGGATAGCCCGCACGAATTATCGGACAGCCTGCGTTGCCGGACGTCGTGCAGGATCACGAGCTGTCCGACGGTCGTGCTTTGGGCATTTGCTTGTTCCCAATTCGACGGTGCAAAGGCCTCGGCAGCGCTCAGCGCATCCATAACGATGACGTCGCCGTGCCGATCGAATGTACCGCTGCGCATGCGCTCCCACTCACTACCGACCATTAGTTTCGAATATTCAAGAACATCTTCGCGAATCCGCGCTCTCCGCGTCGGCGGCAGGCCCACAGCGGTATGCCAGATATCTGCAGCAGCCGAGGCTTCTTGAGAAACCAACTGGCGTGCATCAGAGAAATGTTGCCACGTCACGACCGTGAGAAACCCGAGCACAACGGCATAAAGCGTGCCCACGACGGCAACGATGAAGCCTCCAACTTCGTTGTGTTTGACAAAGTCCTGTTCGCTAAAACGGCGATGAAGATATCGCTGCACGCCTCCTACCAGGACGAGGCACGACCACACAGCAAGAGCAAGTAGGCTCGGCGCCGGAAGGCTGATAAGACGGTCCACGAAGGCCGGAGCCTTAAACTGTTCTACCGCCGCCGCGATGGTGCAGAGAACGATGAGGCCGGCGAACGATTTCAAGAGGGCGAAGCGATCAACTCGCGCGTTTCCCGTTGCTGGAGAATCATTGCAAGCGCGGCCCCCATCCATGGAAGAGCGAACCGCCGCGCCAAATGCGAGGGAAGCGGCGCTCGTTGAGAGCGGTGTGGCCCTGCGGCGCATTAGCTGAAAGTGGTTGTCTATTCCGCCCCGTCTTTTCGGGCTCATCGGATGAAAGCGGTTCTCTCTTCCGCTCCGTCTTTTCGGACACGTTTGCCTTTCTGTTGGTTGCACGAGCAGCGGCGGGCGCCGCAACGGCGAAGATACTGTCAGAAGCGGACGGGGGAGACCACCGATATCTGTATAAACTAGCCGTATAATCGAGGTGACAGCATGTCATTCGGTCCGCTTTTACGGCAATTCCGGGTTGCGGCGGGGCTTACTCAAGAAGCCCTTGCGGAGCGCGCGGGGGTAAGCGCTGACGGAATCGGCGCACTCGAGCGCGGCACGAATCAGGCGCCGCAGCGAGACACGCTGAAGCTCTTGATCAAAGCACTAAACCTCAACATCGAAGAAGAGCGCGCACTCGCATCGCTTGCGATCCGATCGTCGCGCCCTCGCGACTATTCGCGAAGGCGGCGGGCAACTCACGATCTTCCGCGAGCATTGACGCCGCTTCTCGGACGCGAGCGTGAAATCGAAGAGGTCGCGCGGCTGCTGTCCGCGTCACCGCTGGTAACATTGATCGGAACGGGCGGCGTCGGCAAGACGCGACTCGCGATCGGCGTCGGGGAACAGCTCGCACAGTCGTTTCGCGACGGCGTTTCGTTCATCGACCTTGCTCCGCTGCAGGATTCCGACCGCGTCGCAAGCGTGGTCGCGTCGAAACTTGGCATCCGGGAATCCCTAGACCGTCCGGTCCTTGAAACCCTGACGGAGGCACTAAGGGAAACACAACTGTTGCTGATACTCGACAATTGCGAGCACCTTTTCAGTGCGTGCGCCGCGCTAGCCGATGCGCTCGTTCGTGGGTGCGACGGAATTGTCATGTTGGCGACGAGCCGTCAACCCCTGGACGTACCAGGTGAACAGACATATCGCGTAGCGTCGCTCGCCGTTCCGGACGACTGCGAGAGCATCACGGCAACGGAAGCGTTGCGGCACGCGTCGGTGGCGCTCTTCGAAGGGCGAGCAAGACGCGCGGTTAAATCGTTTTGCATCACGGACGCAAATGCCGCACCGATTTCGAAGATCTGCCGCCGGCTCGACGGCATTCCGTTTGCAATCGAACTTGCGGCGGCGCGTATGAAGCTTATGACGCCGCAACAATTAGAAGAGCGTCTGTTCGAGCGATTCGACCTCTTAGTGGGAGGCAGCCACCTGGAGCTGCCGCGGCATCAGACGATGCGCGCACTGATCGACTGGAGCTACAATCTCCTCACACCTGAGGAGCAAGAATTCTTCACGAGGCTCGCCGTCTTCACGTCGGATTTCTCGTTCGAGGCAGTTGCGCTCGTCTGCGCGGATGCGGCAGAGCCGCGGACGGTGGAACTTCTCGCTTCGCTCGTCGACAAGTCGCTGGTTACAAGCGAGCCGCGGGGCGCATTCCAACGATACCGGCTGCTCGAAACGCTGCGCGTATACGCATCGGAACACTTTTCCGGCGACCGCTTCGAGCTCGATCATCGGCACGCGCAGTACTACGCGGCGCTCGCGAGAGACGTACGGCCAGCCGACGTCGCGCGTTTGGATCCTGATGGCGAAAATTTGCATGCTGCGCTCGATTGGGCACTCGAGCGCCGTGGAAACGTGGGTTTGGGCATTACGCTTCTGGTTTCGATGCGGGATTTCTGGCTTCGGAGCGGACTCGTCGCTGAACCGGCGCATCGCGCGGAGCGCGCGCGGAGCTAAGGAATCTTACACCGGAACTCGAGGCTGCATTGTGGGGCATTTTGGCTTCGATGCGAGGCGAGCTCATGCTTCCGGCATCTGCGTTGGAGGCTGCGACGAAAGCACGTGACCTCTTCGAACGAACCGGCGACCGAAAGGGTCAGGCTCGCGCACTTCGCGATGCCGGCATCGCGCGAATGCGCCTTGCTGATTTGGCCGTCGCCGAGAGCGATCTCACTCGCGCATTTGAGATCGACGAATCCATCGGCGACGCTGACGAGACAGCGCGTGCACTCGGCGCGATCGCGTTGGTCTGTCAATTTGCCAATCGGCTTGAAGAATCACGATCGTTGCTGCTGCGCGTGCTCGAGATGAATCGGAGCGAGAGGGACGATCGAGCAACGCTCGTGACCCTGGTCAACCTTGCAGAAACGGAATTTGCTCTGGGGGAGACGGCGAACGCCGTCGCACACGCTCGCGAGAGTTTAGACAGCCCAATGTTGCGGCTGAACATGAGGATGCGAGCGAATCAGGAGGCTAATCTCGCGGCGTATCTTCTCGCTCTCGGTGAAGAGAAGGAAGCACGAAATGTCGCGTCGCGTGCGCTACGCCATGCCCTCGAGTTCGCCGACCATAGCGTAGCGACGAACACGTTGCAACATCTAGCAGCGATAATTGCGCGGCGCGATGCGCATCGTGCGGCCCGGCTTCTGGGCTACGTCGAAGCGCAGCTCGCTCGGACCGGTTACACGCGTGAATACAGCGAGCAATTTACATATGACCTCATGATAAGTCGGATGCACGAGGGGTTGAGCATCGACGAGATCATTGCGCTTCGGCGCGAGGGCGCATCAATGTCCGAAGCACAGGCAGTGCAACTTGCGCGCCAGCCACGGATACCGCAGAGCGTCGGCTAGAGGTTGTAGCACGGCTTCACGGGTCCCAAGTCGGTCGGTACGTTCGACGCCGCCGATCGTTCACTCACCGAGCTTCACCGTCTGCGGGAGTTGACTACAGCCGAATAAAGAGCCACACCACCGCCACATGTAAGAACTCTGACAAGCGCAAGGATGAGCACGGTGAGGTCCGGCGCATACGCGAAGCCGACGCTGGGAGACCATCCCCACTGCGGCAACACGTACCACGCTATCGCCGCGACCCAACGAGGTTGGCCGCAGCGATAAGGGTGTTGTGTAGGCGCGTCGGCAGGCGGCTCCGTAACCGGAGGCAACGCTCGGGGCAGTATATCGTGTACGACCGGGTACTCGTGAGCGCGCGACAACCAGCGTGTTTTGTTACGCTTGGGACGGGGTGGGGAACTCCGCGCTGGCGATCTGCTCGATCTGTTTCCACTGCAGCGTCTGATGTCGAAGCTGAAGAACGAGCGTTACCAAAGCAGCCGCGATGCCGCAGCCCACATCAAGAAGGAGCCCAGCCTTCACAGTGACGGCGACGAGCAGTGACATGAACGCGCCGACAAGCACCGCGTTGACGACGTTAATCATCCCTGACGCGGTAAAGAGCGGCTGCATTCGCATCCCGCGAATCGCCTCGTTCTGGGAAGTTCCCGCGAGATCGTCATGGACTGATAAGACGAAGTAGCGTTGAATGTCCGGGACAGTTTCGACGAAAAAGTGACGGATCCGATTCATCCCGCGCTCGTACATGGCCTCCGCCACAGCCGTTTGCTGAACGCGAACGTAGGTCGCCAGACCGATAAATGCCAGCGTAGCAAGGACGACGAGGCTGAACGCGAAGAACGGCTCGCCAAATCGGGACGTTTGTCCCACGAAGGCGATCGCGACAACGCCGCTCGAGACCGCAACAAGGAAGAGATTGATACGTCCGGTCGACTCGCTTACAAACGCACTTCGCGCAGTCTGAAGCGTGAAGTGCTCGGTCGTCAGGATCTGGAGCGCTAGGCTCTGCTCCTTCTCGGTCATGGAACGTTTCCGCCTCCGCAGCCGACCGTCAAACAAGCGTTCGGCGTAGCGAAAAAGCGCAAAGGATAGGTTGCCGCAATACACGCAGTCATGGCACGGTTGCTGTTTCCAAAATAAGTCCTCCGGCCGATTCTAACGCACGGTCCCAGACCGAGGATCTGCCGTCCAAGGGGCCAGAGCCGTAGCTTCTTGAGCCTGTGCGAACTCCCTCGGCGTCAGGTATCCAAGCGCCGAGTGAGGCCGTTCTCGTTGTAATCCCGGCGCTGCTGTGCGCGCTGGGCGACCAGCGCGAAACGCTCTACCACCTGCCGCTCGGCCGCTTGGCGGCCCCGGGGCGAGGGCGATGTGCTGGCCAATGCCACCACCCGCGACCGGCTTCGGGTCTTCAGGAGCATGGACAGTAACACGGGGGTGTTAGCCCCAGACCCCGGTGGGGCGGTGGCGACGGTGCAGCGCGCGAGCGAGCGCGCTTTTTTCGACTTCGGCTGGCTACAGACGCACCACAGCTTCAGCTTTGCCGACTACTACGACCCCGAGAACCTCAACTGGGGCGCGCTGCGTGTCTTCAATGACGACACGGTGCAGCCGGGAAAGGGCTTCGGCACGCACCCGCACCGCGACATGGAGATCGTCACCTACGTGCTGCGCGGGGCGCTCGAACACAAAGACTCGATGGGTCACCACGGCATCGTGCCGCCCGGCGGCGTGCAGTACATGAGCGCCGGCACCGGGATCACCCACAGCGAATTCAACCACTCCGCGGAGCGCGACGTGCACTTCGTGCAGATGTGGGTGCTGCCCAAGCGCTACGGGGAGCGTCCGCAGTACGGACAGCACGAGTTCACCACCGCGCAACGGGACGGCACCTGGCTGACGATCGCCAGCGGCGAGGGGAGCGTCACGGCGCCGATCGCGCTGGGCCAGGACGCGACGCTGCGCGTCGCGCGTCTGAACGGCGGAACGCTGCCGGTCGAACTGCGCGAGGGCCGCTACGGTTTTTTGTTCGTCGCCGACGGCACGGTGACGGCCAACGGCGAGCGCCTCGCCGCCGGAGACGCGCTGCGCTTGCGCGGCCAACAGCGCTTCGGCGTCGCGGGCAACGGC
>JAFAKB010000031.1 GCA_019235885.1 Candidatus Eremiobacterota bacterium
GAGTTTTTGCCGCAAGTGGATGACCGCTTGCGCGTGGATCTGTGAAACGCGCGATTCCGAGACGGAAAGCGCACCCTTGATTTCCTTGAGGGTGAGCCCCTCGAAATAGTAGAGCGAGATGACGGTCCGCTCTTGCGGCGGGAGGTCGTCGACCGCGCGCACCAGCGCCAGCTTGATCTCGCGCGCCTCGACCGCCGAGGTGACCTCGGTACCGTCGTCGCGCAGCGTGTCGAGCAGCGGGATCTCGTAACCGCGCTCGTTCGGCAAGAACTCCTCGAGCGAGAGGACCGAGGTGCCGCGGATCTTTTGCATCAGGACGTCGAGCTCTTTGAGCGTCAGCCCCATCTTGTCGGCGACCTCTTCCTCGGTCGCCGCGCGGCCCAGCTCGATCTCGAGCGACTGGTAGACGCGCTCGAGCTCGCGCGCGCGTTGACGGACCGCGCGCGGAACCCAGTCGAGCGCGCGCAGCGCGTCGAGGATCGCGCCGTTGATGCGGGTGATCGCGTACGTCTCGAACTTCACGCCGCGGGCGTCGTCGTACTTTTCGATCGCGTCGATCAAGCCGAGGATCCCGTCGTTGATCAGATCGTTGATCTCGACGTTCGGGGGCAAGTTGATCGAGATCCGCCCGGCCACGTACTTGACCAGATGCAGATACTTGTGGACGATCTCTTCGCGACTGAGTTCTACGCCGCCGATCACGTAACGCGGAGTAGAGCGGAGTGCTTTCACGGCATGCTCCCATGACGGGACACCCGCCCCGGTTTTCCGGTCAGTTCACGACGGACGGGTAGACCTCCCCTCGCCAAGCCGGTCATTTTTCCGCGCCTGCCGCTACACCGGGGCGTACAGGGTCCCGGTCAGCTCGCACAAGGCCCGCGGAACCGCCTCCAGCGGAACCACCCGGTCGACCAAGCCGGCGGCCGCCGCGGCTCGCGGCATCCCGTAGACGACGCTGCTCGCCTCGTCCTGTCCGACCACGTAACCGCCGCGCTCCTTGATCACTCGCAACCCCTGTACTCCATCGTGCCCCATCCCGGTGAGGATCACGCCGAGCGCGCCCGCGCCATAGGTCTCGCCGACCGACGTCGCCATCACGTCGACGCTCGGGACGTGCAGCGAGCGCTGCTCGTCCGCGCCGAGCGCGACGCGCACACCGCCCGGCGTCTGCTGCAGGCGGAGCTGTTGCCCGGCCGGCGCGATGATCGCGGTCCCCGGCACCAGCGGCATCCCGTCGCTTCCTTCGACGACGCCGATCCGCGAAGCGGAGGCGAGCCGCTCCGCGAGCGGGCGGGTGAAGCCGGGCGGCATGTGCTGCACGACGACGATCGGGATCGGAAAGTCGGCCGGCAGCTTCGGCAAGATCTGCGAGAGCGCGACCGGGCCGCCGGTCGAGGTTCCGACCGCGACGCAGCCGAAGCCGCCGGCGCCCGGACCGCGCGAGCGCGCGCGCCGCGGCGGCGGCGCCGGCGGCGGCGCGGGCGGTGATTGCTTGCGGCGCGCCTCGTCGATGTGCGCGCGCGCGATGCGCTGCGTCTCGCGCATCGCGCGCAGGTACGCGCCGCGCGAGCCGAAGTGCTTGACCTTCTCGACCAGCTCGCGCTGGACGTTGACGATGTCGATCAGCGCCGAGTCCGGCTTGGGGATGAAATCGACGGCGCCGAGCTCGAGCGCGCGCAGCGTCGTCTCGGCGCCTTCGCGCGTGAGCGCGCTGACCATGATGATCGGCGGCCCGCGGCGCTCGGCGATCGTGCGCGCCGCTTCGAGCCCGCCGATCCCCGGCATCTCGACGTCCATCGTGACGACGTCCGGCCGCAGCCGCTCCGTCATCGCGATCCCCTCTTCGCCCGAGGCGGCCGTACCGACGACGCGAATCTCCGGCTCCTTCTCCAGCATCTTCTGGATCGCGCGCCGCATGAACGCCGAGTCGTCGGTGACGACGACGCTGATGGTGCTCCCGGTCACGCGCGCATCGGCGTCTTCAGGCGATAGACGATCGCGTCACGGCCGACGATCGGCTCGTAGAGATCGGTCAGGTGGAAGAGCGACTCGGCGTGGCCCAAGAACAGGTAGCCTCCCGGGCGGAGTGCTTTCGCGAACGACTCGACGACTCGCTTCTGGGTCGGCTTGTCGAAATAGATCAGCACGTTGCGGCAGAAGATCGCGTCGAAGGGGCCCTCGGCGGCGACCTTCGGGCCGTCGAGCAGGTTCATCCGGCCGAATGA
>JAFAKB010000032.1 GCA_019235885.1 Candidatus Eremiobacterota bacterium
ATCGAGGAGGCGAACAAGAACGGGTTCGCCGGCGGCAAGTACAAGCTGGAGGCCTCGACGCTCGACGACGCGGTCCAAGGGAAGCACGACCCGGCCCAAGGCGCCCAGAACGTCAAGACGTTCATCGCCGACTCGGCGGTCCTGGCGATGGTCGGGCCGTTCAACTCGAACGTCGCCAAGTCGGAGATCCCGCTGACGAACGACGCCGGGCTGGTCCAGATCGCCCCGTCGACGACGAACGACGGGCTGACGATCGGCGACGACGCGAAGAAGCTGCGCACCGCGCACCCCGACACGAATGCGTTCTTCCGCGTCTGCACGCGCGACTCGCGGCAAGGCTCGACGCTCGCGCAGATCGCCGCGCAGAAGCTCGGCTACAAGAAGGCCTTCATCATCGACGACAACGAGACGTACGGGAAGGGGCTTGCCGACGTGTTCGAGGCCTCGTTCAAGCAGCTCGGCGGAACGGTGCTCGGCCACGAGCACACGACCGCGAACCAGGTCGACTTCAAGGCGCTGCTGACCAAGGCGGCTTCGCTCAAGCCCGACGTGGTGTTCTACGGCGGCACGACGTCGACGGGCGGCGGGCT
Organism: Candidatus Eremiobacterota bacterium; assembly: GCA_019235885.1. GTDB lineage: Bacteria > Vulcanimicrobiota > Vulcanimicrobiia > Vulcanimicrobiales > Vulcanimicrobiaceae > Vulcanimicrobium. The sequence continues at coordinate 591 of JAFAKB010000032.1, forward strand.
CGTGCGCAAGCAGATGGCCGACGCGGGCCTGGGCAACACGCCGTACCTGGGCGGAGACGGCATCTCCGACGACGAGTTCGAGAAGGTCGCCGGCGACTCGGCGAACGGCGCCTACATGACGACCGCCGCGCCGGACGCCTCGAAGCTGCCGTCCGCGAAGGATTTCGTCACCGCGTACAAGGCGCGCTTCAACAGCGACGTCGGCCCGTACTCGGCGAACGCGTACACCGCGGCGAAGATCGAGATCGCGGCGATCGAGAAGGCGATCAACGACGACGGCGGCAAGCTGCCGACCCGGGCCGACGTGCTCAAGAACGTCGCGGCGACGACCAACTTCGCCTCGCCGATCGGCAAGATCGGCTTCGACGCGAACGGCGACACCACCGCGCCGATCCTCTCTCTCTACAAGGTCGCCGGCGGCAAGCGCGTTCTGGTCGAAGAGATCACGGTGAAGACCTAACCGCTTGGACCTGCTCCTCCAACAGCTCGTCAACGGGCTCTCGCTCGGCGGCATCTACGCGCTGATCGCGCTCGGCTACACGATGGTCTACGGGATCATCGAGCTGATCAACTTCGCGCACGGTGACGTCTACACGCTCGGAACGTTCTTCTCGCTCGGGATCCTCACGCTGCTCGGCGTGACCGGAATCGTCACCGGGCCGATGTTGATCCTCGTCGTCGCCGTCACGATCTTCGGCGCGATGATCCTGTGCGGGCTGACCGGCGTGATCATCGAGCGGCTGGCGTACCGCCGGCTGCGCAACGCGCCCAAGCTGGCGCCGCTGATCACCGCGATCGGAATGTCCTTCATCCTCGAGAACGTGATGCTCTACTGGCGCGGACCCTCGCCGGTCCCGTTCCCGCAGGTGATGCCGAACCCGCAGTTCGCGCTCGGCGGGGTTTCGATCCAGGCGAAGCAGATCATCGTCGTGCTGCTCGCGATCGTGCTGATGATCGTGCTGCAGACGTTCATCTACAACACGCGGCTCGGAAAGGCGATGCGCGCGACCGCGCAGGACCGCGACGCCGCGCAGCTGATGGGGATCAACATCAACACGACGATCGCGCTGACGTTCCTGATCGGCTCGGCGCTCGCCGGCGCGGCGGGTTTCGTCTCCGGCGTCTACTACGGATCGACCTGGTTCTTCAACGGCTTCGCGGCCGGGCTCAAGGCGTTCACCGCCGCGGTCCTGGGCGGGATCGGCAACCTCGCCGGCGCGATGCTGGGCGGCTTCGTGATCGGGCTCGTCGAGGCGCTGACGACCCAGTTCATCAGCGACCAGTGGTCGAACATCGCCGTCTTCTCGGTGCTCGTGCTCGTCCTGATCTTCCGGCCCTCGGGGATCCTCGGCGAGTCGCTCCCCAACAAAGTCTGATGAGCCCGGGCGTGCGCAACGCGGTCATCGCCTTCGCGGTCGCGATCGCGCTGCCGTTCGTCGGGCACAACGGCGCGTTCACGAACTTCCTCGCCGACGCGGGCGCGTTCGTGCTGCTCGCGCTCGGACTGAACATCGTTGTCGGGTTCGCCGGGCTGCTCGATCTCGGCTACGCGGCGTTCTTCGCAATCGGCTCGTACGCGTTCGCGATGCTGGCCTCGCCGCAGTTCGGCGTGCACCTGCCGTTCTGGGTGCTGATCTTCGTCGCCTCGGCGATCGCGGCGGTGTTCGGAATTCTGCTCGGTGCGCCGACGCTGCGGCTGCGCGGCGACTACCTGGCGATCGTGACGCTCGGCTTCGGCGAGATCGTGCCGCAGACGTTCCTCAACCTCACGCAGTGGACCGGCGGCCCGAACGGGATCGGCTCGCTCGATCAGCCGGTGTTCTTCGGGCTGCGGTTCGGCTTCGACGCGCTGCCGTACTACCTGCTGATCCTCGCGCTGATCGCGCTCGCCGTGTGGGTTGCCGCGAACTTGCGAAACAGCCGGCTGGGGCGCGCTTGGATGGCGATCCGTGAAGACGAGCTCGCCGCGGCGCACATGGGGATCAACACGACGACGACCAAGCTGGCGGCGTTCGCGATGGGCGCCTCGTTCAGCGGGCTGGCGGGCTGCGCGTACGCCTCGAAGCTGCAGCTGGTCTCGCCCGACCAGTTCGGTTTCAACGTCAGCGTGTTCATTTTGGCGATGCTCGTCCTGGGCGGGATGGGCAACATCCCGGGCGTGATCGTCGGCAGCCTGATCCTCTCCGCGCTCGAGCGCTTCATCCTCCCGCAGGGAACGAACTTCTTGCACGACCACGGGGTGAACGTCGATCTGACGAACTCGCGCTTCCTGATCTACGGCGCGATCCTGGTCCTGATGATGCTCTTCCGGCCCGAAGGATTGATCCCGAGCCGCGAGCGCAAGGCCGAGCTGCACGCCGGCGAAGCCGATCCGTCCGCCGCGGCGCAGGAGCAAGCGCTGTACACCGAGGCGGTGCAGTAGGATGCCGCTGCTCCAGCTCGACCACGTCACGCAACGCTTCGGCGGGCTCGTCGCGGTGAACGACCTGAGCTTCACCATCGAGGCCGGCTCGATCGTCGCGATGATCGGGCCGAACGGCGCCGGCAAGTCGACGGTGTTCAATGTCATCACGGGGATTTACCGGCCGACCGCCGGGCGCGTCGTGTTCGACGGAAGCGCGATCACGGGGCTGCCGACAAGCCGCATCGCGAGCGCGGGGATCGCGCGCACGTTTCAGAACATCCGGCTCTTCGCGTTCATGTCGGCGCTCGAGAACGTGATGACCGGCGAACACGCGCGCCTCAAAGCAAACCTGGCCGAGTCGCTGCTGCACACGCCGCGCCAGCGCAAGGAGGAGCAGACCGCGACGGTGCGCGCGACGGAGCTGCTGCGGTTCGTCGGGCTCGACGCGTTCGCCGGCACGTACGCGCGCAACCTGGCCTACGGCTTTCAGCGACGGCTCGAGATCGCGCGCGCGCTCGCCTCGGATCCGAAGCTGCTGCTGCTCGACGAGCCGGCCGCCGGAATGAACCCCAGCGAGAAGCGCGACTTGATCGATCTCATCCGGCGGATTCGCGAGCGCGGCGTGACGGTGTTCCTGATCGAGCACGACATGGGGCTGGTGATGGAGATCAGCGAGCGCATCACGGTCCTCGACTACGGCGAGAAGATCGCCGAAGGACTCCCTGCAGACGTCCGCAGCGACCCGCGCGTCATCGAAGCGTACTTGGGGGCGTCGGCGTAATGGCGCTGCTCGAGGTCGATCATCTGGTCGCCCGCTACGGGCGGATCACCGCGCTGCAAGACGTCTCGCTCACCGTCGACGAGGGCGAGATCGTCACCCTGATTGGCGCCAACGGCGCGGGAAAGACGACGACGCTGCGCGCGATCAGCGGCTTGGTGCGGCCGGCGTCGGGGACGATCCGGTTCGCCGGGCGCGACGTCACCCGGCTGGCGCCGAACGAGATCGTGCGCGCGGGGATCGGCCACTCGCCGGAAGGCCGGCGTGTCTTTCCGCGCATGACGGTGCGCGAGAACCTGGAGCTCGGCGCGTACACCCGGCGCGCGAAGCCGGAGATCGCCGAAGACCTGGAGCGCGTGCTGACGGTCTTCCCGCGCTTGAAGGAGCGCTACGAGCAGAAGGCGGGGACGATGTCGGGCGGCGAGCAGCAGATGCTCGCGATCGCGCGGGCGCTGATGTCGCGCCCGCGCATGTTGCTGCTCGACGAGCCGTCGCTGGGGCTTTCGCCGAAGCTAGTGCAGACGATCTTCGAGGTGATCCGCGACATCAACGCGCGCGGGACGACGATTCTGTTGATCGAGCAGAACGCGCGGCAGGCGCTCGCGGTCGCCGCGCGCGGCTACGTCCTCGAAGTCGGCGTGGTCGCGCACGCCGGCGCCGCCGCCGAGCTCGCCGCGAGCGACGCGGTGCGCGCGGCGTACCTCGGCGGCGCCGCCTGACGCGCTACTGCTGCGCGTTGACGATCAGGCTGAAGTCGGAGCTGAAGCTCTTGTAGTAGCCCTGCATGAACAAGCTGTGGCAGTACATGCAGCTGTACAACGAGTTGCGGGCCGGCATCGGTGAGGCGGGCGGGGACGGCGAGGCAAACGTTTCCCGCACGTACGTTTCGAGGACGGGATTACCGAGCTGGAACGGCTGCACCACCCCCAAATGCGCGGGATTAGGGCTCGGAATCGGGCCCGATCCGCCGGTCCACTGCGTGCTGATCAGCTGATAGTAGTACCAGGGCGTGTTCCGCAGCATGCCGCGGAAGTGGGCGTTGAGCGTGACGACGCTCGGCGCCGGCGTGACGACGGCGACGACCTGCGTCGGCGGGTTCAGCTTGCCGCCCGGCCGGACTTCGATGTACGGCGTCGGCGCGGTCTGCGTGTTGGGCGGACAGCTGGCCGGCGCGCACGACGGGTTGTAGAACGACTTCGGGTTAGCGTCACGCGGGCCGTCGTTCGTGTTGTCGATCTGCTCGAACGTCGACCAGATCCAGGCGTGTTGCCGGTTCGTCTTGTGGATGATGTGCAGCCCGACCAGCCCGACGGTGACGCTCTCCGGCGGCCCCGAGCCGGCTTGGTCGTTGTAGACGATGGCGGGCATGGTGAAGAAGTGCGAGAAGACGTCCTTGCCGGGCTTGAGCACCTTCCAGCCGGCTTTGAACTCCATCGCGCCGACCGTCGCGCCGGGCGACTTTTGCGTCGGGAAGTTCAAGTTGCCCGTTGCCGCTTCGCCGGCGAACGTCCACAGCTTGTGCGCGGTGACGTACTTGTACTCGTCGACGTTCAGGCTGATCGTGAAGCGCTCGAAGCGGCCGTTCTGGTCGACGACGGGTTGGTTCGTCGCGTCGAGGATCTCTTTGAGAACGGCCGGATCGACGAGCGGGCTCGGCGTCGCGGTCAGCCGGTTCGGCCGCCCGAGCTTTGCCTGCAGGCGCAGCGCCTCCGCCAACGCGTGCCCTTTCGAGTCGTGGTGCAGGTACAACAGCTTGCCGTTCGGATGGCTCTTGAAGTATTTGCTCGCCAGCGCTCGCACGGCGGCGGGCAGGTGCGCGCTTTGGCTCGCGCGCGTCCCCTCGGCGCGCAGCGCTGCGTTGCCGTTGCACCACGGCGCCGGCGTCGATGGAGCGGGGACGAAGACGTCGTCGCTGCTGAGATAGCTGAGCCACGTCGGGTTCGGCGTCGCGGTCAGGATGCTCGCCGACTGCGAGGGCGCGCACGCCGCCGGGTTCACCGGCCAGTTCACGGCGACGAACGTCAGCCACGACAAGAGGTCGGCCGGACCTTGCGTGTCGCCCGTGCCGTTGAGGTCGAGCGGGATGACGGCGCACGTCCCGTCGATCCGGTTCGGTGTCGGCACGACGTTGCTAGGTTTTTCTGCGTCTGCGCAGGTGACCACGCGCGGCGGCGGCGTCGCTTGGACTTTCCCGGCCCCGCTTGCGGCGACGACCGCGGCGGCCCCGACGAGCGTCAGAAACGCGCCCGCGAGCGCTCGTTGAAACACGGCATGCGGCATGCTGCACTCCTTATTCGACGACCGGTTAGCGCCGTGGTTTTCTGTGCTTTCGGGCGATTCCTCGACGCGGCCGCCGAAACGGGCAGTTCGGAGGACGCAGGCCGGCCGCGGC
>JAFAKB010000033.1 GCA_019235885.1 Candidatus Eremiobacterota bacterium
TACCGCTCGGACCGGCTCCCCGCGCTGATGCGCGTGTGGATTCTCTCGGTGACCGGGCTCGCGGTCGCAGTCGCGCTGTACGAGACCGCGCAAGTCCTCGGCTGGCGCTCGCCGGTGAGCGATCTGACGGTGAGCGCGCTGCTCGTCGCGGCGCTGGTCGCCGTATTCCTCTTCGTCTTCCTCGGCACGCGCCGCCCGCGGCGGGTCGATTCGTTCATCCCGGCCACCGCGGCCGAACCGCCCGCCGGATAATCGCAAAGTCGTTCCGCGCGGGTCAATCCGCCGCGCGCTCGCGTCCGTCTCCTCGGCAGGAGGAACTTCCCATGACATCACGTTCCGGCGCGCTCGGGGGCGTTCTCGCCGTCGGCGCGCTCGTCTTGACGGCGGTTTTGTACAACGCCTTCCCGGTGCGCGGCTCCGATCACCAGGACTCGCCGACGACCGTCGCGCGCCCGGCCGCCGACATCACCGACGTCTTCGTCTATCCGGCCGGCGACAACCCGAACAACGTCGTGCTGCAGATGGACGTCGACCCGCTGCTCACGCCCGCCACCACCGGCCAGGCGGCGCTCGATCCGGCGGTGCTCTACGAGTTCAAGATCGCGCACGGCAACAGCGCCGGCCCCGAAGACATGTCGATCCAGTTCCAAGCCAGCGGCGCCGGGCCGTCGCAAACGATCAACGTCTACGGGCCCTTCGCGCCGACGGCGACGACGTCGTCGATCCTCGGGCCGAGCGCGGGCAGCGTCGCGTTCAACTCGACCACCGCGGCGCCGCTCTCGAACGGGATGCGCGTCTTCGTCGGACCGCGCGCCGACCCGTTCTTCTTCGATCTGTTCCAGTTCTTCTCGTTCTTGCCCGACCGCAACTACCAGACCGCCGGCTCGGCGCCCAAAGCGCCGTTCTCGTTCAAGTTTCCCGCGCCGTCCGGTCAGTTCGCGAGCTGCGTGAAGGGAACGCCGAACGACGCGCTCTCGAGCAACTCGTTCAACGTCCTCTCGATCGTCATCGAAGCCCCCAAGACGCTCATCGCGCCGCCCGCCGGATCGCACGTGATCCACGTGTGGGCGACGACGAGCACCACCACCGGAGCGTAGCAGCACCATGCGACAGTCATTGGCAACGTTCGCCGCCGTGTACGCGGTCGTGCTCGGCACCTCGAGCTGCAACGGTGGTTCCACCGCCCCGCCGCAGCTCAACACCGGTACCAACGTTCCGGTCTACCACCAGATCGAACGGCTCGGGCGGCCGGCGGTCAAAGAGCTGTTTCAGCAGTTCGCCAACCACGACGGCACGAACCGCAGCGCGCCTTGGCAGCAGCCGCTCTCGTCGCAAACGCTGTACCAGGAGATCGGCTCGTTCACGACCACCGTCGCCGGGCGCTCGACGAGCGGGCCGAACGGCGGCGTCCCCGGCGTGCTGCAGGCGGTGCTGATCCCCGACGAGCTCGCGGCCGATCTCTCGCAGCCCGGTCCGGCGGCGTATCTCGGCGTCGAGACGGGCGGCGCGACCGGCGGCAAGTTCGGCGGGCGCGGTCTCCCCGACGACGTGATCGACATCTCGCTCGGCGCGGTGTTCGGCAACACGCTCTCCGCGCTCGGCCTCACCACCGACGACGGCAAAGAGTCGCCCTGCCTGACGACCGACAACGTCCCGCAGCAGAACGCCAAGGACAACGTCACGCCGGCCGTCTTCCCGTATGTCGGAGCGCCGCACTAAGCTGCGCGTTCCGGCCTTCGCCGCCATCGCCGCGGGCGCGCTCGGCGTGCTCGCGGCGTGGCCGGCGTATCTCGGCGCGCGGGCGCCGGCGGCCGATCCGCTTGCGCTGGTCACGCCCGCGCCGGTCAAGCCGGACTGGCGGGTGCGCGACGCGCAGATCGCGTTCCTCGAAGCGCGCGCCGGAAAGGTGCGCGGCGACATGCTGACGCCGCGCATGCTCTCGGCGGAATATCTGCAGCGCTACCGAGAGCGCGGCGATCTCGGCGACGTGCTGCGCGCCGAGCACGCGGCGCGCCGTTCGCTCGCCGCGCTGCCGCGCGGCAACGTCGCCGGCGAGGCGGCGCTGGCGAGCGCGCTGCTGACGCGGCACCGTTTCCGCGAGGCGAAAGCGCGCATCGCCGGCGCGCGCCGCTGGCGGCCCGACGATCCCGGCTTGGCGGCGGAAGAAGCCGCGCTCGATCTGGAGATCGGCGACGTCGCTGCGGCGCGCCGAATGATCACCGCTCACCGCGGCGAGGTCGCGTTCGACGTCGTCGCCGCGCGGCTCGCCGAAGAGACGGGCCGCTTGAGCGAAGCGCGCGCGCTGGTCGAGCGCGCGATGCGCCGCGCCGACGCGATCTACGACACGCCGGCCGAGCGCCGTGCATGGCTGCACGCGCGCGCGGCGGAGCTCGCCTTCGAAGCGAACGATCTCGCAGCGGCGCGCGCCGCAGCCAACGGCGCGCTCGCAATTTTCGGGAACGACCTGCGCGCGCTGACCGTGCTCGCGCGGGTCGAACTGGCCGCCGGCGGTACTGCCGAAGCGGAAGACGCCGCGGCGCGCGCCGTCGCGATCCAGCCGAATCCCGAGGTCCTCGGCCTCCTCGCCGACGCGCAGGCGGCTCGCGGCGAAGCGGCGGCCGCCGCGGCGACGCGCGATGAGATCTTCGCGGTCGCGCGGCTCGGCGACGCGCTGCACGTGAACGACCGCCTGATCGCGGTGTGGGAAGCCGATCACGGCGTGCGGCTGGAGGAAGCGTATGCGATCGCGCGCCGCGAGCTGGCCGTGCGCGACGACCTCTACGCCGAGGACACGCTGGCCTGGGCCGCGGCGCGCACGGGCCGCTGGGACGTCGCGCGGACGGCGATCGCGAAGGCGCTGCGCTCCGGCAGCCGCGACCCGGCGATCCTGCGGCATGCCGCCGCGATCGCCGCGCACGCCGGCTCGCAGACACGCGGAGTTGCTCGGCCGGCCGCGAATGCTTCCCCATGCGCCGGCGAATTCTCAACACGATGAAACGGCTCGAGATCGTGCTCGAGCGCGATCAGATTCCGATGGTGTGCGGCGTGCTGAGCCAGCACGCGACCGGCTACACGATCGTTCCGGAGGTCACCGGCTACGGCCACCACGGGACGCGCAAGGAAGGCGAGGTCGTCCTGATCGTCACCGTGGTGACCCGCGACCACGTCGACCCGATCCTCGACATCCTGGGCCCGCTGCTCGACCGGCGCTCCGGGGTCGTGCTCATCACCGACGTGCAGGTGATGCATGCCGAGCACTTCGTCCCCGAGCTGAAGACTCAGCCGCTGCCGCGCATCTGAGGCGCTACGTCCCGCTCCAGTTCGGCTTGCGCTTGTCGAGGAACGCGGTGAGCCCTTCGCGGAAGTCGCGGCTGCCGTAGCAGAGCCGGATCAAGTCGGCGTCGTCCGGCAACGGCGCGGCGTTGCGCAGGCGCCGGCACATCTCTTTCGTCGCGCGCAGCGTCAGCGGCGCGAGCGCGACCAGCTCCTCGGCGACGCTGTGCGCGCGCTCCGGTATCGTCTCGTCGTACTCGGCGACTTCCGTCAGAAAGCCGATCTTGTACGCCTCGCGCGCGCCGAGCAGCGCGCCGGTGAGCAGCAGCGTCTTGACCGCGTCGAGGCCGACGATCTCCGCCAGCCGCGCGACGTTGCGCAGCGAGACGCAGTTGCCGAGCGTGCGCGCGATCGGCACGCCGACGCGCGTCCCGGGCCCGCCGATCCGCACGTCGCAGGTCGCCGCGATGCTCACGCCGCCGCCGGTGCAGACGCCGCGGATCGCGGCGATCGTCGGAACCGCGATCGCGTCGAGCGCCGCGATCACCGCGGCGATCCGCGCTTCGTACGCGAGCCCGTCGGCGGCGCCGGCGAAGCCACGGAACTCGTTGATGTCGGTTCCCGAGACGAACGCTTCGCCGCCCGCGCCGGTGATCACGACGGCGCGCACCGCCGCGTCCGCGTTCAATTCGATTGCGACCTCGCGCAGGCGGTCCCACATCGCGAGCGTCATCGCGTTGCGCGCCGGCGGGTTCTCGACGACGATCCAGCCGATCCCGCGCTCGCGGCGCTCGATGCGAATCACGCCGGCACCGCGACCACGCCGTCGCGCGCGAGACGCTCGAGCTCGTCCTGGCCGACGCCGAGCCTGCGCAGCACGTCGGCCGAGTCGGCGCCGAGCAGCGGCCCGGCGCGCTCGATCCGCGGCGGCGTCTCCGACAAGCGCAGCGGCGAGCCGAGCTGGCGGATCGGCCCGAGCGTCGGGTGCGGCGCGTCGACGAAGTAACCGCGCGCGGCGAGGTGCGGATCGCCGAAGACGCGGTCGAAGGTCTGGATCGGTCCGCACGGGATGCCCGCTGCGCTCAAGCGTTCGGTCCAGTGCGCGGAAGACTCGGTGGTCGTCACCGCTTCGATCTCCGCGATCAGCGCGTTGCGGTTCGCCATCCGGTAGTCGTTCGTCGCGAAGCGCGGATCGTTCGCGAGCCGCTCGAGCCCCAGCGCTGCGCAGCATCTCAGCCAGTGCGCCTGCGAGTTCGCACCGAAGGTGAACCAGCCGTCGGCCGAGCGCACCGCCTGGTACGGCGCGATCGCCTGATGCGCCGAGCCCGACGGTTTCGGCACCTCGCCGGTGGCGAAATAGCGCCCGGCTTCCCACACCGCGAACGAGACCGCCGACTCGAACAGCGAGACGTCGACGAACTGCCCGCGCCCGTCGCGGTCGCGCGCGCGCAGCGCCGCGAGCACCGCGATCGTCGCGTACAGCGCGCAGGTCAGATCCGCGATCGGCACGCCGACCTTCACCGGCGGCGCGCCGGGCTCGCCGGTGATGCTCATCAAGCCCGACATCGCTTGCGCGATGATGTCGAGCCCGGCCATCTGCGCGTACGGCCCGTCGTTGCCGAAGCCGGTCGCCGCGAGGTAGATCAGCCGCGGCGATGCGTCGCAGAGCGCGGCGTAGCCGAGGC
>JAFAKB010000034.1 GCA_019235885.1 Candidatus Eremiobacterota bacterium
CGGCTCGAGCGACGGCTCCCGCGAGTTCATCACGCAGCGCTACGGCGGCCGCGTGCAAATCGTCGAGAACGGCGCCAACCTCGGCTTCGCGGCGGCCTGCAACCGCGCGTTCGCGGCGACCTGGTCGGAATACGTCTTTTTGCTCAACCCCGACGCCGAGCTGCACGACGGCGCGCTGCGCGAGGCGGTCGCGTTCATGGACGCGCACCCGCGCGCCGGGATCGTGGGTTCGCGCATCTACAACTACGACGGCAGCGTGCAGCAGTCGGTCGGGGAGTTCGACACCTGGGCCGGCGCGTTTCTGCGCTCGTCGGCGTGGGGCGAGTGGCCGGTCTTCCGGCGCTTCGCGAACGGCGCCTCGCTGCGTGATTTTCAGTACGATGAGCCGCGCAAGGTCGACCTCGCGATCGGCGCGGCGCTCACGCTGCGGCGCGCGATGATGGACCAGATCGGATACTTCGACGAGCGTTTCTTTCTGTACCACGAGGAGGTCGACTACGCGAAGCGCGCAGCGGAGGCGGGCTGGGAGACGTGGTTCGTGCCGGCGAGCGAAGCGGTGCACGAGGGAATGGGCAGCGCGCGCGGTCAGTACAACGTCGAAAAACGCAAACAAGCCTCGCGCCGCAAGTATTGGATCAAACACCACGGCCGGGCGTGGTACTACGGTTTGGCCGGCGCGCTGATCGGGCGCTACGCGCTCTACGCCGGCGTCCTCGCCGGCGCACTCGTCCTCGGCCGGAGACTGCTGCGCTAGTGGATTCGGCTGCTTCGCATCCGAACCCGTCGCGTTCGGCCTTCGGCCGACCCGCCCGTCGTCGCCCGGAGGGCTCCTAGGTGGCGCTCGCGGCGGAAGCGGTGACGACGTTCGAGCGTGTGGACGGCTATCGCGTCGTGCGCTCCTTCGGCTACGCGTACGGCCAGGCCAGCCGCCCGCGCAACGTGCTGAAGCAAACGTTCCGGAGCATCGGCGCGCTGATCGGTCTCGCGCCGGTGGAGTACCTCACCGACGCCGAGCGCACGCGCGCCGAGTCGCTCGAGGCGCTGCTGCGCAAGGCCGAAGGACTCGGCGCGAACGGCATCCTGGGCTTGCAGTTTCAAGCCTCGGAAGGCCCGGACGGCGCGACGCGCGTGCTCGCGTTCGGCGAAGCGGTGCTGCTCGAGCCTTCGCCCCTGCGAGACGCTCAGGACAAGCGGTGAGCCTGCAGCAGCGCACGCAGCACCAGAGCGCGCTCGACCGCGCCTCGGCGGTCGTCGCATTGTGCCGCAAGTGCGGGATCGGCGCGACGCGCACCAACAGCGTCTACGGCGAAGGCGATCCGTGCGCGCAATTGATGGTCGTCGGCGAAGGGCCGGGCGAGACCGAGGACAAGCTGGGGCGCCCGTTCGTGGGGCGCGCCGGCGAGCTGCTCGACAAGATGCTGCTCGCGATCGGCCTGCCGCGTGAGGACGTCTACATCTGCAACACGGTGAAATGCCGCCCGACGCTCGACACCGGCACGCGCCTGGCCAACCGCGCGCCGACGCCCGACGAGATGCGCAACTGCCGGCCGTACCTCGACGAGCAGATCGAGATCCTGCGCCCGCGGGTGATCCTCGCGCTCGGCGCGCCGGCCGCGAAGTCGTTCATGGGCGAGAAGTTTTCGATCACCAAGCAGCGCGGCCAGTGGTTCGACGGCCCGCTCGGCGTCCCGGTCATCGCGACGTTCCACCCGGCCTACATCCTGCGCCAGACCGGCGGCGCGATGACCGAGGTGAAGAAGCTGGTCTTCGCCGACCTCAAAGCGGTCCGCGCCCGGCTCGACGAGCCGGTTCCGGCGACGGAGAGCACGCCCGAGCAGGTCTCGCTGTTCGACTGAAAATGCCGGTTTTGCGCCAACTACTAGAAATTTAATCTTTCCTTCGAAACAATCTCCTAGAAATTTAGTAGACTCGGCGTAACGATCGATCGTCAGCACCGTCTCTGTCCCGGAGGAAGGTTCCCATGCGCCTTACCCGTGCCGCCGCATGCCGATCGCTCGTCGGGTGCGCGCTCGCCCTCACCCTGACCGCTCCCGCGCTGGCCCAGCAGCCGCGAACGGTCCTCGACCTCGCCGCACAGCAGAAAAACCTCAGCACGTTCGTGGCCGCGGTCCACACCGCCGGCCTCGACGACACGCTGAAAGCCGCCGGCCCGATCACCGTCTACGCGCCGACCGACGCGGCGTTCGCGAAGCTCTCCGACGCCGACCGCTCGGCGCTGCTGAGCGATGCCGCCCGGCTCAAAGCGATGATCATGGCCTCGATGACGCCCAACCTGGTGGTCATGCATGACGGCGACACCTGGGTCACCAGCGGATCGATCGCCAGCGCCGCCGGCAAGGACATCGTCTTCGGCACCGAGGGCGAGCGGACGACCGTCGACGGCGCCCACGTCGTGCAATCCGACCTGCGCGCCGACAACGGGTGCGTCACGACGGTCGACAAGGTCCTGCTTCCGTAGTCCCGCCGCGGTGCGCGGCGTGGTAGAATAGCCCGTCATGCGCACCGCTCGGGAGCTTTGGATCGACGAGAAAGCGCGCCGTGCCGGCCACGAGAACGGCGCGGCGCTCGCCTCGTCGCACGGTCTCAAGAAGTATCGCGCCGAGCAGCTTTACCGCGCCGCGACCAAGGAACTCGCCGAGGACCTCGACGCGATCACGACGCTGCCGAAAGAGCTGCGTGCCGCGCTCGCCGCGGAAGGCTTCGCGCTCGATTCGATCGAGCCAGTCGGCCACCAACACTCGAACGACAAGCACACGACGACAGGGCTCTTCCGGCTGCACGACGGCAACGAAGTTGAAGCGGTGCTGATGGAGCACCACGGCGGCCGCAACACCGTCTGCATCTCCTCGCAAGCCGGCTGCGCGTACGCGTGCACCTTCTGCGCGACCGGCCAAGCCGGTTTCACGCGCAACCTCACCGCGACCGAGATCTTCGACCAGGCGCGCTACTTCGCCAAGCAGCTCGCGCGCGAAGGGCGGAAGATCACCAACGTGGTTTTCATGGGGATGGGCGAACCCTTCGCCAACTACGATAACGTGATGGCCGCCGTCGCGCTGCTGAACGACCCGAACGGATTCGGGCTGGGACACCGCCACATCACGATCTCCACCGTCGGCCTGGTCGACAAGATCGACCGCTTCGCCGCCGAGCAGACGCAGGTGAATCTCGCCATCTCGCTCCACGCGCCGAGCGACGCGACCCGCTCCGCGATCATGCCGGTGAACCGCAAGTTCTCGACCGCGGCGCTGATGGACGCCGTCGCGCGCTACATCGCCGAGACGAACCGCAAGGTCTTCTTCGAGTACGTCATGCTGGCCGGCGTGAACGACTCCGACGAGCACGCCCGCGACCTCGCGCGCATCATGAAGAGCTCGCTCTACCACGTCAACCTGATCCCGTACAACAGCACGCCCGACGCGCTGCTGCGCGGGAGCGACGAGCAGCGCATCTGGGCGTTCGCGAAGATCCTCGAGCAGCAGCGCGTCGCGGTGACGGTGCGCACGCCGATGGGCCGCGACATCGCCGCGGCCTGCGGCCAGCTCCGCGCCGAAACCCAGCCGCGAGCGAAAGCAAGCTAAGATGAGCTACCGCGTCCTGATGCAGCGGACGTGGAAAGAGGAACGCACGTACTACGACGTTGAGGGAGTGATCTACCACTATCCTCGGCCGTATTTTGACCTTTTGAGCGGGTTTGAGCGTTTCGTCTACTATCGCCCTTCTAGCGGTGCGGCCAAAGAGGAGCGAAGTGCCTACGTCGGATATGGCACGCTGGGACAGCCATACGCTGATCCAACGAACGCAGAGCGGCGATTTGTGGACGTTCGGCAATACAGTCCCATCCGTCCAGTGCCGTACGCAGACGCGGGCGGTGTGTTCTTCGAGAGCGGATTCACGTCGCGCAACGCATTCCAAGGACGATCGATTCGTCCAATCAGTGAAGTGGACTTCATTCGAATTCTCGTCGCCGCGGGCATCTACGGAAATCCCTTCGAGTCCCTTGCCGACACGGAATCCGTCGTCGCGCAACCGTATTCGTATCTAGCAGCGTCTCATGATCTGCCCACCCAGCCGCTTCGCCGCATCGATGAGATTCCGCCGGGTACAGGGTATCGCCCTACCGGGAGCGCGATTGACGTCCAAGAGGCGGCCGCGCTGCAAGAGCGCGCTCGTAAAGACCATCAGGATACTCTTCAGGCAATTCAGAAGCTCGTGCACGAGCGCGGTGGAGTCACCTATCTTAACAATAACGTCGATCTGCTGGCCGACGTGCGCGGCGACAAATTACTGGTCGAGGCGAAAAGCATCGGCACCGAAAACGTTGTCGTCGACCGAATGCGGTATGGCATCGGGCAGCTGGCGGATTACTCGGTCCGGTATCGAAAGGACATTGGCGACGCGCAGCGCGTCCTAGCATTCGGCCGGATGCCGTCGCCGGCAAACCGTTGGATCGGCACGATTCTTCAGGAATCGAAGATCGCCTTCGTAGCACTCAATCGTTCTACGGATCGTGTGGTTCCTTTGAACGAGCGTGCTCACGACCTGCCGTTTTTTTCAGCACCGTGAAAGACGGAAGCCGGCCGGACGCGGTCGCAGTCGTGGTTCTGCGGGGCGCCGGCGAGAACGCGCGGATATTGCTGTTGCGGCGGGCGACCGGGGCGTTCGCGGGCGCGTGGACGTTCGTGATGGGCGGCGTCGAAGAGGGCGAGCGCGGGACCGACGCAGCGCGCCGCGAGCTGCTCGAAGAGACGGGCCTAAGGTTGGTTACGCTGTTTACGGCCGGCGAGCTCGACGCATTCTACGATCCCGTGCGCGACCGGGTTGTCCACGTCCCGTTCTTCGTCGCCCACGTCGATGATGAGCGCGACTGCGTGCTTGAAACGGACGTGCACGACGAGCACCGCTGGGTCAACCTCGCCGAAGCCGAAGAGCTGCTCGAATTCGCTTCGCAGCGGCGCGTGCTCGCGGAGATCCACCGCGGCTTCGTCGCGCGCACACCGCAGCCGTGGCGCATGATTCGCTGAATTAACGGGCTCTTCATGCGGGTACGAGCCTGCGGTGAGCTCAGAGACGCCGATCGACGAAGGCGAGGTCGAGCAGGTCGAAAAGCGGGAGCGTCCGCACCCCGTCGTCATCTTCGAGACGATTCGGCGCGAAGGGGAGGCCGATTACCAGCGTCCGACGTCGGCGCTGTTCTGGTCGGCCATCGCGGCCGGCGGCTCGATGACGTTCTCGATGATCACCATGGGCGCGATCCAGGCGCAGCTTCCCGACGGTCCGGCGCGGCATCTCATCGCGTCGTTCGGCTACACGGTCGGCTTCTTGATCGTCATCCTCGGCCGCCAGCAGCTCTTCACCGAGAACACGCTAACGCCGCTGCTGCCGGTCTTCGCTGATCCCAAAGCATGGCGGTTTCGCGAGCTCGGGCGCCTGTGGTCCGTCATCTTCGTCGGCAACGTCCTCGGCGCGCTCGTCGCGGCGGCCGGCGTCGCGTTCG
>JAFAKB010000035.1 GCA_019235885.1 Candidatus Eremiobacterota bacterium
GCTGCGGCTCGACCGCAGCATCAGCTGCGCCCAGCTCGCCAACCGCGTCGGCGTGACCGAAGGAGCGATCCGCCAGATGGAGAGCGGTCAGACGAAGATGGCCAGCTTCGTGATCGGGCTGCGGCTCGCCAAGGAGCTCGGGACCGATCCGTGGTTCCTCGCCAACGGCGTCGCCGACGGCGACGAGCCGAAGACGGGCGCCGACGCGCTGGCGCTCCGCGTCGCCGCGCTGGAGCAGAGGCTCTCGTCGATCGACGAGCCGCGCCTGCGCGAGTAGTGGGTTCGGCTGCGCCGAACCCGTCGCGTTCGGGCTTCGCCCGATCCGCACGGTTTAACGCGGCGTCATCCCCTCGAAGGCGATCGTCACGACGGCGTGCGCGATCGCCTCGCGGGTGAGCGAGCCGGCGCGGTACCACTCGACGACCGAGTTCGACATCCCGAAGATCAGCCGCGCGACCAGCCGCGGGTCGAGGTCCGTGCGGACGTCGCCGTCGCGCTGCGCGCGCACGATGATCTCGGTGACGAGCCGGTCGAACGTGCGCCGGCGCTCGACCGCGCCGCGCTCGCTGCGCGAGGTGCCGTGCACGCGCGTCAGCACGGTGAGCTCCGGGAGCAGGTGCAGCGTCGTGTCGGCGACGCGCGCGACGATGTGCCGCAAGCGCTCGATCGCGCGGCCGTCGCGCGCCGCCGGCTCGTCGAGGATCGCGAAGAGCGCGTCGAGCGCGCGCCCCAGCCCGCGCTCGAGCAGGGCCTCTTTTCCGCTGACGTGGTGGTAGATCGACGCTTTGGTGATCCCCGCGGCACGCGCGACGTCGTCCATCGAGGCGCCGTCGTAGCCGCGCTCGGCGAAGACGCGCAGCGCGACGTCGGTGAGCGAGTCGATGTCGTACGGCTTGCGCGGTTCCACCTGCGCGCTCACGGCGAGGACGCCGGCGCGGGTTTCGGCGCGACGATGATCGCGTTCGCCGGCGGGTTCCAGGGGCGGATGCCGATCGTCGCGGCGAACTGCGCGCCCAGCACGCTCTTGATCTGCGCGTAGACGGGCGCCGCGTCGAGTCGCAGCGCGTCAAGCGCGGCGGTGTGCTGCTCGAACGGCGGCTGCAAGTTGCCGCCGAGCGGCCCGGTGAGCGCGAAGGCGCGCTCGCGCAGCTTGTCGGGTTTGGCGATGCTGTCTTCGTCGTAGCGAGAGTCCGACGTGAGCTGGTCGCGCAGCGCGGTCAGCGCGGCGCGCTCGCTCGCCGCGGGACGGTTCTTCATCCGCCGGTCGATTTCGTTCAGCGCTTTGTCGATCGAGTCGATCATGCCGTACACCTTCACCAGGTAGTCGTGCCGCACGGCGCGCTGCGCGGCGGTGAACGGGCTCTGCGGATCGTCGGCGAGCGTGAACTGCTGGTCGTACGTCTTTCCGTCGAGGTGCAGCCGCGCGGTGTAGCGGCCGGGGAGCGCTTCCGCGCCCGTCGTCGGCCCGGCGTTCGGGAACGACGTCCCGAGCCAGCGCGTCGGACCGTTCTCGTTGCCGTCCCAGCCGATGCGGTTGAGCCCCGCGTCGTTGGTGACGTACCACTTGGCGCGCTCGTCCTTCGGCGGATCGGCGGGGTCGAACGGAATCCGCCCGCGCAGCGTGCGCACCACCTTGCCGCTCGCGTCGAGGATCTCGAACCAGGGCCGCTCCTTCGCCTTCGTCCGCTGGTAGAACGTCAAAACGGCGCCGCTGGGCGCGTTCGGCCCGCTGAAAAAGTTCTGCGGAAGCGAGTTCGCATCGCCGGTCTCGATCGAGGGCCAGCCGGCCCACAACACGGCGTCGCGCACCGGGAAGAACTGCACGCCGGCACCGCGCGCGGCGGCGAGCTGCTGCAGCGGCACGAGGTCGTCGAGCACGTAGAACCCGCGCCCGTGCGTCGCGACGAGCAAATCGTTCGCGGTCGGCTGCACGCGCACGTCGTAGATCGGAACGGCGGGAAGGCCGGCGCGCAGGCGTTCCCAGCGCCCGCCGCGGTCGTACGAGATCCACAGCGCGTTCTCGGTTCCGGCGTAGAGCAGGTTCGGCTCGCGCGGATCTTGGCGGACCACGCGCACCGGCGCGTCGAGCGGAAGGTTCGAGGCGATCGAGTGCCACGTCGCGCCGTAGTCGTCGGTGACGAACGCGTACGGCCGGCGGTCGCCGAGATCGTGGCGGTCCAGCAGCGTGAACGCGGTCCCCGCCGCGTACGGCGAGGCGTCGATCACCTCGACGCGGCCGTACTTCGGCCAGCTGGACGGGGTGACGTTGCTCCAGTGCGCGCCGCCGTCGCGGGTGAGCTGCACCAGACCGTCATCGGTGCCGGCCCAGATAACGTTGGCGTCCTTCGGCGAGGGCGCGATGGCGAGCGTGGTGTCGTAGTACTCGGCGCCCGAGACGTCGAGATTGATGGGGCCGCCGGAGTTGCGCTGGTGCTCTTTCTCGTTGCGCGTCAACTCCGGGCTGATCGGCGCCCAATGGCGGCCGCGGTCGGTCGTCTTGAACACGACGTTGCCGCCGAAGTACGCGACGTGCCCGTCCTGCGGGGAGAACGCGAGCGGCGCGTTCCAGTTGAAGCGGTACGGCGACTGCGCCAGCGAGGTCGACGAGGTGAACACGTCGCGCGGGTACGGCGAGACGTCAACGCTCTGCCGCGATCTCTGGTCGTAGATGCCGAGCACCCCGTCCTGCGTGTTCGTCCAGAGGTAGTTCGGATCGGCCGGATCGGGGACCGCGTACATCCCGTCGCCGCCGGCGATCGCGAACCAGTCGCGGTTCAACAGGCCGATCCCGTTGCGCGAGGTGCTCGGCGCGCACCACGAGCTGTTGTCCTGCAAGCCGCCGCAGATCAAGTACGGTTTCTCCTCGGAGAACCCGACGTGGTAGATCTGCGCGAGCGGGATGCGGTCGAGGAACGCCCAGGTGTCGCCGCCGTTGCGCGAGAGGATCGCGCCGCCGTCGTTCCCTTCGATCACGCGGGCGCCGTCGGACGACCACCAGATCGCGTGGTTGTCGACGTGCACGTTCCCGGTCCAGTGCTTCCACGTGCGCCCGCCGTCTTTCGACAGCGTGAGGTACATCGAGACGGAGACGACGCGGTTTCGGTTCTTCGGATCGACGGCGAGGTGGCTGAAGTAGAACGGCCGCTGCTCGGGACGCGTGTCGCTCGAGACGTGCGTCCAGGTGTCGCCGCCGTCGTCGGAACGCCAGATCGTTCCCTGTTTCGACTGCACGACCGCGTACACGCGGCGCGGATCGCTCGGCGCGACCGCGATGCCGATCCGTCCGAGCGTGTCGGTCGGAAAGCCGTGACCCTGGATCTTCGCCCAGGTGCGGCCGCCGTCGCGCGAGCGGTAGAGCCCGTCGAGCGGGCCGCCGCTGGTCGCGATCCACGGCTGGCGGCGGAACTGCCAGATCGCCGCGAAGACGGTGTTCGGCGCGTTCGGATTCCACGCCAGATCGGCGGCGCCGCTCGCCGGGCCGACATAAAGACTCTTCGCCCACGTGCGGCCGCCGTCGCTCGTCACGTAGACGCCGCGCGCGGTGCTGTCCTTCCACGGATCGCCAAGCGCCGCGACGATCGCGCGCCTGGGGTTCTTCGGATCGACCAATATCCTCGCGATGTTCGAGGTGTCGTCGAGCCCGGCGTGCGTCCAGTGCTTCGCGCCGTCGCGCGTGAGCCACACGCCGTCGCCGTACGAGACGTCGTTGCGCGGGTTCGCCTCGCCGGTTCCGACCCACACCGTTTTCGGATCGCTCGGCGCGACCGCGATCGCACCGATCGCGCCGAACTTCGAAGCGTTGTCCCACACGGATTGAAACGACGTTCCGCCGTCGCTCGACTTGAAGACGCCGCCGCCCGCGCCGCCGACGTAGTACAGCGCGGGGTCGCGGTCGCTCCCCGCCACCGCGGCCACGCGCCCGCCCGAGATCGCCGGACCGATCGCGCGGAACTTCACCCCGTCGGTGTCCGGTCCGGGCGAGGCGCTCGGCGCGGGCTTCGGCGCCGGCTTGCGCGGCGAGACGCCGGGCGCGGCGGCCGGCGGCGCGGCGGCGAGCGGCGCGTGGGGGATCGAAAGCGCCGCCGCGAGCAGGGCGACGGCGGCGAGGGAAGAGCCGATACGCATCGTGGCGTCCTTCCGAGCGCGCGCGGCCGTTCCCGCCCGACCGCTCGGTAGGGGCGCGCCCATGCCCGCGGAAGGGACCTCCGCGATGGCGACCAGCACCGCGAGCCCACCGGAGCTTTCCCGCGAGCAGCTGCTCAAGCTCTACCGCGACATGCTGACCCAGCGCGCGGTCGACACGCGCGGCTTCCAGCTCAACCGGCAAGGAAAGATCGGGATCGCGATGGGTTCCGAAGGCCACGAAGCGGTTCAGGCGGGAACCGGCCTCGCGTTCCAGCGCGGCAAAGATTTGCTCTACCCGTACTATCGCAACACCGGCATCATTTTGGCGTGCGGCTTTCCGCTGGTCGATCTGTTTCGCTCGCAGCTCGCGCGCGCCGGCGACACCACGGGCGGCCGATCGATCATCAACCACGTCACCGCGAAGAAGCTCGGGATCGCGTCGATCAGCTCGATCATCGCGGCACAGTGCACGCACGCCGTCGGCGCGGCCTGGGCGATCAAGCGGAGCGGCGAACGCGACCGCGTCGTCTTCTGCCAGTTCGGCGAAGGCGCGACCTCACAAGGCGAGTGGCACGAAGCGCTGAACTTTGCGGCGGTCCACGCGCTGCCGGTCGTGTTCACGTGCGAGAACAACCAGTGGGCGATCTCGACCCACATCAGCAAGCAGATGCGTGTCGACACCGTCGCCGCGCGCGCCGCCGGCTACGGCATGCGCGGGATGACGTGCGACGGCTTCGACCCGATCGCCGTCTACACGACGATGCGCGACGCGCGCGAGCACGCCGCAGCCGGGAACGGCCCGGTCCTCGTGGAGTCGAAGTGCTACCGTTTCCTCTCGCACACCACGGACGACGACGATCGCACTTACCGCACCCGCGACGAAGTCGCCGAGCACCGCCCCAACGACCCGGTCCCGAAGTACGAACATTACCTGATCGACCGCGGCGTCATCACGGAAGACGAAGCCAAAACGATCCGACGCGAGATCACCGACCTCGTCAACCGCACCACCGACGAAGTCGAATCCGAACCGTACCCCGACCCCCACACCCTCTACGGCAACACCTACGCCGGCCCCGACGACGCGTGGCTTGAATCTTAGCGTTCTTTCGAAGTCGCGGTCTCGCTACTCCGAATCACCGTTGGCGGCGGTAACGAACGGCTGGAAGTAAATTGTTTCGTGGCGTTCGATAGGCCGCAACATGAACAGGCGCGAGCCATAGGTGCGGCGGCCGGCTCCGTAGGCTTCACCGAGCGAGGGCCAATGGCCGAGGATCTCGTTGCCGCAGATGACGACGTATTCTCCCTCCCACTGCAGGAGATTCTGCTTCTCTCGTTCGTAGGTTCGCCGCTCGCGGTCGAAGAGTCCGGTAGCCACCCGGCTATTGTACTGTCTCGTCGCCTCGATGACCAGCACTCAAATGCATATCGTTTGCGGTTATGCGCAACGGTATAAAAGGCTCAACGCCGACGTACGTGCGTGATGGCTCGATCAGCGGCGCACCGTGATCGAGCCGTTCAGGGTTTCGAGGCTGAGCTGGCGGGAGCCGTCGCCGACGGTTCCGCTGGCGTGGGCGCCGGGACCGTAGCGCGGGTGCTCCACGGTGAAGCCGTCGGCGTTGATGCCGCCGGTGAGCGTTTTGGCGACGAGGCTGGCGCCGCTGCCGGGCGGGAGCGACACGTCGACCGAGCCGTTCACCGTACGCGCGTACAGGCGTCCGCTGCCGCGGTCGAGGACGCGCACGCTGACCGAGCCGTTCACCGACGTCGCCGTTCGCACGTCGCGGCCTTCGACCCGCACCGAGCCGTTGACGCTCCGCGCGTCGGTCGGGCCGTCGTTCACCGCGTCGACCGAGCCGTTCACCGAGTTCGCTGACAGCGTGATACCGCGCGGTACCGTCACGTCGAAGTCGACCGCCGTGTCGTTGTTGTTGTTGTGCTTGCCGTCCGAGCGGCGGTCGTCGCAGCCGCGGCTCGCTTCGGGCGGATAGCGCACGCACACGACGATGCCGTCGGAGCGGTTCTCGACGTGAATCGCAACCTCGTTCGGATCCGAGCGCTCCGCGTATTTCGTCGCGCGGATCGCAAGCCGGTCGCCGGTGCGCACCCGCACGCTCCCGTTGACGTCGTTGATCGTCAGCGTCTGGCCGGGTCGCAGGCTCCCGTCGTAGGCGAACGGGGCAGTGGCGAAGGCTAAAACTAAAAACATAGTTATAAACTACTTGAGGCGGGCCGACGTGTCAAGGGCCGCCGCTCGACGTGCTGGTGCCGGACGGCAGCAAGCCGGCGTCGCGCACCGCTTGCAGCTGGCCGCGCTCGGTGTAGAGGCGCAACTCGGCGATGTCGCGCGGGAACAGCACGCCGACGCTCCAGTCGAACGCGACGCGCACCTGACGGTCGAGCCCCGGAAGCCGCAGCAGGTAATACGTGCGCCACAAGAACCACGCCAGCCACCCGGTCAGCACGATGCCGCCCGGAAGCTGCGCGACGCCGCGGCGGCCGCCGAGCGAGGCCATCGTTCCGAGCGAGGTGTAGTGAAACGGCTTCGTCGGCTTGCCGCGCAGCGTCGCGACGATGTTCTCCGCGAGCTGCGGCCCTTCGCGAATCGCGTGCTGCGCGGTCGCCGGATACCAGGAGTCCTTGTCGTTCGGGTCGGCGTTCGGCTGCGAGGGAATCCACGCGCAGTCGCCGAGCGCCCACACGCCGGGCGTCTCGCGCACCGACATGTCTTGGTTCGCCAAGATTCCGCCGTTGCGCGCGTGCGGCACGGGCAGATCGCGCAGCACCGGCGAGGGCCGCACGCCTGCGCTCCACACGACGGTGTTGGACGGAACGATCGTTCCCGACTGCAGCGCGATGCCGTGCTGGTCGATGCCCGTCACGCCGTCGCCCAGGATCAGCTCGACGCCGCGCCGCGCGAGGTGCTTCGCGGTGTAGCGCCCCATCTTCTCCGGCAGATCGATCAGCAGCGCCTTCGCTGCTTCGATCAACACCATTCGCACCTCGGCGAGCTTCAGCGGGCGGTAGAACTTCACGATCGAATGAAAGAAGTCGACCAGCTCGCCGGCGCACTCGCAGCCGGTGTAGCCGCCGCCGACGACGGCAAACGTGAGCAGCCGCTCGCGCGCCGGGCCGGGCGGCGTGACGACGGCTTGCTCGAGCGACGCGACGATGCGGTTGCGCAAGGTCTCCGCGTCCTCGAGCGTCTTCAGCGGCAGCGTGTGCTCGGCGACGCCCGGAATGTTGAACGTCGAGGTGACGCTGCCCAGCGCGAGGACGAGGTGGTCGTACGTCAGCCGCGTCCGCTCACCGGTGAGCGGGTGCTGCGCCTCGACCGCTTTCGCCGCCAAGTCGATCTGCGCGATCTCACCGAGGACGAACGACGTGCGGCGCAACTGCGCGCGCACCGGCGTCGCGACGTGCCGCGCCTCCAAGCCGCCGGAGCTCACCTCGGGGAGCATCGGCGTGAACAGCGTGAAGTTGTCGCGGCTCACGATCGCGATCTCCGCCTCGTCGCGCCGCAGCTTCTTCTCCAGCCGCCGCGCGACCGCGACGCCGGCGAACCCGCCGCCCAGGACGACGATGCGTGTCATGCGGCGCGGCTTCGGGCCCGGATCGCGCCGGCCTGCGCGACGATCTCCGCGACGCGCGCCGCATAGACGGGCGCGCCGCCGACGTCGCCGGGGACGCGCTCGCCGTGGCGGGTGACGACGTACCAGACCAGCATGGCAGCGTGTGCGACCATCGCTTCGGGGATGAGCGCGCGCTCGCTCGCGGCGAGCGGCGCTTCGCTCGCGTACGCGTCGAGCAGCGGGCCGATCAGCGCAAGATCGAGCGGCGCGGCGAAGCGCGGGCGCGCGAACTCGTCGAGAAACACGCCGAGGTCGTAGACGCGCTCGGTCTCGTGCGCGAAGTCGAAGTCGATCAATCCGGCCACTTCGCCCGGCGCGGTGCTGACGAAGTTGCCGGGGTTTCCGTCGCCGTGCACGACGACGTGCGGGAGCCGCGCGGCGAGCGGCACGACGCGCGCCGTCGCCGCCGTCGTCGCGGTGACGAGCGCGCTCCAGTCGAGCGCGCGCGCGAGGAGCGGATCGCTCGCGAAGCGGTTGAAGCGCTCGCGCAGCCACGGCAGGTGGCCGGCGAGGCGCGTGCTGCGCATCCCGCCGGCGAGGTGGACGCCGCGCATCGCAACGTGAAAGCGCGCCAGCACCCGGACCGCCGCGCGCATCGTCGCCGGATCGCGGCGGTTCGTCTCGCCGTCGATCCACGGCAGCACGGCTGCGAGGCCGCCGTCCGGCGCGGTCACGACGGTATTCCCTTCGGCGTCGCGCAGCGGCGCGGCGATCTCGGGCATGCGTGCCGCGGCGTGCGTCATGATCGCGTGCTCGAACGCGATCGCCGCGCGCGTCACGTGCAGCCGGCCGTAGCGGCGCACGACGAATCGTCCGGCGCGCGCGTCGACGCGCAGCGACTCGTTCGACCATCCGCCGCTCAGCGCGACGGCGCGCGCGCCGGCGGCGTCGATCCCGAAGCTCGCCGCGACGGCGAGCGCCTCGTGCTCGGTCAGCGTCGCTTCGCGAGCAGACCCGCGATGCGGTTGCGGAACCAGTCGCCGGTCGCGGTCGCTTCGTCGGGCAGCAGCGGTTCCGGCGAGGGGCGCAGCCGCGCGATGTCCCAGCGCGTCGACTCGAGCCCGGCGCCGAAGTAGCCGTCGGCGAGCGCCGCCTCGGCGTGCGTGCGCACGTTCGCGACGTCGATCCCGTAGAACGCCGCCAGCGTCGCGGCGACGCGGCAGAGCGCGTCGAGCTGCGGCTCCGTCAGCGGATACGCGCCGAAGTCGGACGGCGTCGCGCCGCGCATCGCCGCGATCGACAGCCCGATCGACCACGAGTTGCGGCCGCGCGTGTGCGGCGCGTACGGCAGCGCCGGATCGAGCCGCACGTCGCGCATGTTCTCGCGCAGGTCGTGCGTGTGGTGGACCAGCACGTCGTCGGGCCGGGTCAGCACGAAGTGGTAGGCCGGAAAGACCTGCTCGTAGTCGTGGGCGGTCCAATGCAGCGAGATCGAGCGCAGCTCACCAGGCGGGAGCTCGGGTCTCCAATCGCGGATGGAGACGGGCTGGGCAAGAGCTATCGGATGATGCACGACGACGAGGAACGGTTGGCGCGGGAGCGGCTGAGCCAGCCGCGGCAGCAGAACAAGGAACGGCGAGGCGTCGGGACGGCCGGCGGAATCCTGGTCGCGCTCGGGGTCGCGGCGGCGAAGTTGAAGAGCATTCTCGCGGCGGTCGGTCTGTTCAAAGTCTTGATCTTCGGACCCAAGCTGCTGCTCAGCTTCGGCTCGGTCTTCCTCTCGCTGTGGTTCTACGCGATCCTGTTCGGCTGGAAGTTCGGGATCGTCTTCGTGCTGCAGATATTGGTCCACGAGATGGGGCACTACCTGACCTTCCGCAACTTCGGCGTCCCGGTCTCGCTCCCGCTGTTCGTCCCCGGGCTCGGCGCGTTCGTCAGCTCGCCGATGACCGCCGACCCGGCCCGCAACGCCGTCGCGGCGGTGATGGGCCCGGTGTTCGGCGTCGCGGCGGCGGCGGTGTGCTGGGCGTACGGGCTGGCGACCGGCGAAGCGTTCTGGCTGGCCGCGGCGTACGTCGGCTTCTTCCTGAACTTGTTCAATTTGATTCCGGCCTACCCGTTCGACGGCGGGCGCGTCGCCGGCGCGATCGACGGCCGCATCTGGCTGGTCGGCGTGGTGCTGCTGCTGGGCTGGATCGTCGTGAACCGCGCCTTCACCGCGTTCACGATCATCATCGTGATCTTCGTCCTCGTCTCGTCGGTGCCGCGCGCGCTCGCGGCGTGGCGCGGCCAAGTCGACCCGCGCATGCAGATCGCTTCGCCGGCGCAGCGCGGCGCGCTCGCGCTGGCGTACTTCGCGCTGATCGCGATCGCCGTCGCGGGCGCGGCGGCGACGACGATGGAGCGCAGCGGCATCCGCGGATGAGCGAGCGCGATCGGCCGAGCGAGGAGCCGCGCGCGCCGGACTTCGCGATGCAGCGCGCGGTCGAGATCCTGGCGCGGGTCTACGAAGCGAACCGCGGGCGGCCGAACGTTCGACCCGCGCCGCTCGAGCGGCCGGTCGTGCTCGCAAACGAACGGCTCGTCTTCGCGCTCGGCACGACGACGCGCGCGGAGGTCGAGCGCGCGTTCGGCGTCGCGTTTGCGTACCCGCTGCGCGGCTGGCACACGTACGCCGCGCGCGAGGACGCACGGCGCTACTTCTTGAGCCTGTTCTACTCGGAGCAGAAACTGATCGCGCTCGAATACTACCTGCCGAAGGCCGACCGCGCACCGTCGCTCGCGGCGCGCGACTACGGACCGTTCCGGCTCTCGCCGGGCGACGTCGCGCTCGGCGCGGCGACCGGCGCATTGGACGAGCGCTACACCCAAGCGGTCGGCGGGCCGGCGCCGATCGTCTACGCGGAAGCGTACGAGGCGCGTTTTCCCGGCGGCGTCGCGTACGTGATGGGGAACGACGGGCGCGTCGAGCGCCTCGGGCTCTACGCTGCCACGTAGCGCGGCGCTCGCCGGCGCGCTGCTCGCGCTCGCGCTCGCGTTCACGCTGTTCCGCCCGCCGCCGACGCAAGGTCCGTTCGGGCGCGACTTCGAGGCGTACTACGCCGCTGGCGCGACGTGGAACGGCGGCGGCGATCCGTGGTCGCGCGAGGTGTGGCGCGTCGAGCGCACGGTCGACGGCGTCGATCCCTCGCGCGAGGAGCTGCTGCCGTACGTCGGCCCCGCCGCCGCGCTCCCGCTCTACGGTGCGCTCGCGCGGTTTCCGTTCTTGCTCGCGGTGCGCGTCTGGACGGCGCTGCTGGTCCTCGGGCTGCTCGCGCTCGGGTGGTGTGCGCTCGCGCTCGCCGCGCGCCCTGCGCAGCCGCGCGCGCGCACCGTCGCGACCGTGCTCGCCGCGCTGCTCTTCGCCGCTGCGAGCGGCGCGGTGACGAGCGCGCTCGCGCTCGGCCAAGTCGCGCTGCTCTCCGCGGCCGGGATCGCCGGCGCGCTGCTGGCGTACGCGCGCCGCGCGACGCTCGCCGGAGCGTTCGCGACGCTCCTCGCCGGACTGCAGCCGAACCTCGCGCTCGCGCTGCTGGCACGCCTGCGCGACCGTGCCACGTTGCTCTCGGCGGCGCTTGGCGCGCTCGCGTTCGGCGCGCTGACGCTCTTCGCCGGTGGCGGCGCCGGCGGCTTCGTGACGTACCTGCGCCTGCTCGGCGCGCACGGCAACGCCGAGCGCTTCGTCATCATCCAGCACACGCCGGCCGCGATCGCCTACGCGTTCGGCGCGCCTGACAACCTCGCGTCGGGACTGGGCGTCGCGTGCGCGCTGAGCGCGGTCGTCGCCGTCGTCGCGGTCGCGTTCGCCGCGCGGCTTCCGGCGCGCGACGGAACGCTGCTCGCGCTCGCCGCGCTGCCGTTCGCGGTCCCGTTCTTCCACGAGCACGACTTCGCGGTCGAATTGATCCCGCTCGTCGTGCTGTCCGCGCTCACGCGCGGAGCCGCGCGCGCGTGGAGCGGTGTCGCCGCCGCGCTGGTGCTCGTCGACTGGCTCGACCTCGCGCAGCGTCCCGCCGCCGCCGGACAGGTCGTCGCGCTCGGCATCGCGGTGGCGTTCGCGTTCGTCGCGCTCGGCCCCGGCGCGCGCGCGACGCGCGCCGACCTCGCGCCGTTCGCGGCGCTCGCCGTGCTGGCGTGCTGCGCGCTCCCGCTCGCGCGCGCGCACCCCGCGCCCACCTGGCCCGACATGCTGCCCGCGGCGTACCGCGCGCCCGCGAACGCCGACGCAAGCGCCGCATGGTCCGACGAGCAGCGCGCCGCCGGCCTCGCCGCCCGCAACCCCACCGCCGCCGCCCTACGCGTCCTCCCCCTCGCCGGCTGCATCCTCTTGGGTTTTACTATAATGATCGCCTCACGCGCGGAGCGCGACTAAATGTCGACGTTCAGGAAATCGTCGAATGGCGTCTGGCTGTTGGGGTGCCAGCCGGTGAGGTCGTCGTTGTACACGTGCACGCTCTCTTGGATGTAGAGCACGACGTAGGGGACCTCTTCGTCGATGATCCGCACCGCTTGGGCGGCGATCGCCTTGCGCTTTTCTTCGTCGTAGGTGCTCTTCTGCTGCTGCAGCAGCGCCTCGAGCCGTTTGTCGCAGAGCCGCGTGACGTTCTGGCCGTTCGGCGGCATCAGCGCGCACGAGTTGAAGGGGTTGAGGTCGCCGTCCGGAGTCATCTGCCAGCCGAACGCGGTAACGTCGAACTTGCCGTCGTAGACGATCCCGCCGCGCAGCTGAAAGAAGAGCGCCGGGTTGTAGTGCTTGAGGTCGAAGGCGACCCCGATCTGCTTCCACATGCTGCGGATCAGCTCGATCCGCGAGTCGGCATCGGGGCTCCCCGTCGTGCTCGCCCACTCCAGGTTCAGCCGCACCCCGTTCTTCGCGCGGATCCCGTCCGGGCCGCGCTTCCAGCCGGCGTCGTCGAGCAGCTTGTTCGCCTTTGCGACGTCGTAGCCGACGAACGGGATCTCCGAGCTGATCGGGATCGCCGGCGAGATCGGCGACTCTTGGACGATTCCGATTCCGTGGTTGATCTTCCGCACCATCTCGGGGCGGTCGAGCGCGAGCCGCAGCGCCGCTCGGACCGCGCGCTCGCGCAGCGCCGGGCGCGTCGTGTTGAAGTCGAGGTGTTGGTAGACCGCGCCCGGCTCGCGCACGTGCCCGGTCGTCTTCAGCGCCATCGCGCGGCCGGCGTACGCGGGCGGAACGTACGCCCACAGGTCGACCTCGCCGGTCTCGAGCTGCGTGAGCAGCGTGTTGCGGTCGGGGATGATCTTGTAGATCACCTTCTTGATCTTCGGTTGGCCGCGCCAGTAGTACGGGTTCGCCTCGAGCGTCACGTGGTCGGCGCGCACCCACTCCGTGTAGCGGAACGGGCCGATCCCGACCGGCTTGGAGTTGTACGGCGCGTTGTTGATGTTCGGCAGGTTGCCGAGGATGTGCTTGGGCAGGATGCACGGGTTCGCGCCGGCCGAGCCGAAGAACGTCGGCAAGTAGCCCGAGTACGGTCTCTTCAGGTGAAAGACGACGGTGTGCTTGTTCGGCTCGTCGATCTTCGTGATGAGGTCCCAGCCGTCGCGCCCCACCTCGTTGTTCGCCGGGTTGTTCACGGCGTTCGTCGAGAAGACGACATCGTCGGCGTCGAACGGCGCGCCGTCCGACCACTTCACGCCCTCGCGCAGGTGCCAGGTGATCGTGCGCCCGTCCTTGCCGATCCCGCCGTTCGCCTCGGTCGGGACGACCGTCGCCAGCTCCGGCACGGGCCGGTTGTCGGGGCCGTAGCGGACCAGGTACGCCATCGTGAGCTGCGAGAGGTTGCCGAGCGTGATCGCGGTCGCCAGGTGCGGGTTGAGGCTGTCGAAGTCTTGCGTGTCGCCGATGCGCAGCGTGTGCGGGATCGTGAACGCGTTCTTGCGCCCCTCCGCCGCACCGCCCGGCGAGCCGGCGCCGGCGAGCAGCAGCACCGCCAGCACGAACGCGAAACCTCTCTTCACGAACCTCTCCTTCGGCTCAGATGTCGACGTTCAGGAAGTCGTCGAACGGCGTAGTGTTGTTGGGGTGCCAGTTCTTCAAGTCGGAGTTGTAGGCGTGGACGTCTTCGCTCACGTAGAGCACCTCGTAGGGCACGTCGGCGATGATCTGCTTCACCGCGTTGGTCACGATCGGCTTGCGGGCCGCCTCGCTGTACGTCACCTTCTGGAGCTGCAGCCACTTTTCGAGCCGCGGGTCGCACAGCCGGGTGACGTTCTGCCCGTTCGGCGGGAAGTTGGTGCACGAGTTCGTCGTGTTGAGATCGCCGTCCGGCGTCAGCTGCCACGCGAACGTGGTGACGTCCCACTTCCCGCCGTACAAGATCCCGCCGGTCACCTGGAAGAAGAGCGCCGAGTTGTAGTGCTTCGGCGTGACCTTCACGCCGATCTGCTGCCAGTCGCTGCGCAGCTGCTCGATCCGCGCGTCGACGTCCTGATTCCCCGCGATCGTCGCGACGTCGAGGTCGAGCCGCACGCCGTTCTTCGCCCGAACCCCGTCCGGGCCGCGCACCCAGCCGGCGTCGTCGAGCACCTTGTTGGCCTGCGCAACGTCGTACGGCACGCTCGGCAGCGGCTCGTAGAGCGGGCTCGCCGGCGTGATCAGGCTCTCTTGGAGAATTCCCACGCCGTGGCTGACCTTCTCCAAGATCGTCTTGCGGTCGGTCGCGAGCCGCAGCGCGGCGCGCACCGCCTGCTCCTTGAGCGCCGGATGGCTGGTGTTGAAATCGATGTGCGTGTAGAGATAGCTCGGGCCGCGGTAGCGGGCGACGTGGGGAAGGGCCGTCACGCGGTCGACGTACGCCGCCGGGATGAAGGTCCACATGTCGAGCTCGCCGGTCTGCAGCTGCGTGACCAGCGTGTTGCGGTCGGGGATGACCCTGTAGATGACTTTCTTGATTTTCGGGACGCCGCGCCAGTAGTACGGGTTCGCCTCGAGCGTGATGTGGTCGCCGCGCACCCAGTCGACGTAGCGGAACGGCCCGATCCCGACCGGCTTGCTGTTGTACGGCGCATGGTTGATGTCGGGCAGGTTCCCGAGGATGTGCTTCGGGATGACGCACGGGTTCGCGCCGGCCGAGCCGAAGAACGAGGGCAGATACCCCGAGTACTTCTTCTTCAAGTGGTAAACGACGGTGTACTTGTCGGGCTCGTCGATCTTGGTGATCAGATCCCAGCCGTCACGCCCGACCTCGTTGTTCTTCGGGTTGTTCACCGCGTTGGTCGAGAAGACGACGTCGTCCGCGTCGAACGGCGCGCCGTCCGACCACTTCACCCCTTTTCGCAGGTGCCAGGTGATCGTGAGCCCGTCCTTGCTGATCCCGCCGTTCTCTTCGGTCGGCACCTCGGTCGCGAGCTCCGGGGTCGGCTCGTTGTGCGCGTCGTAGCGCACGAGGTACGCCATCGTGAGCTGGTTGAGGTTGCCCAGGATCAGCGAGGTCGACAGGTGCGGGTTCAGGTTGTCGAAGTCTTGCGTGTCGCCGATCCGCAGCGTGTGCGGGATCGTGTAGGAATTCGTCCCGCCGCCGGACGCCGCCGTCCCGGTCTGTGTGGCGGTCTTCGTGCACCCGGCAAGCAGCAGTCCGGCCAGCGCGAAAGCAACGGTTCTCTTCACGGTGCGTTCCTCAGATGTCCGCCTCGACCAGATCGTCGAACGGCGTGGCTTGGTTCGGCCTGAACCCGCGCAGGTCGTCGTTGAAGGCGAAGACGTCCTGGCGCGCGTCGGTCACGATCGTCGGCGCGTCGCGCACGAGCGCGAGCTGAAACGTCCGCGAGGCGGCGCGCTGCTGCGCCTCGTCGTAGGTGAGGATGAAGCGCCGCAGCGCGGCGTCGGCCTCGCGGTCGCACCAGCGCAGCGCGTTCTGCCCGACCGGCGGAAAGCGGTCGCAGCCGTACAGGTTGCGCAGGTCGCCGTTCGGCGGCGGCAGCCACGCGTACAGCGCCACGTCGTACTTACCGGCGTACAGGATCCCGCCCGCGAGCGCCGGCGCGAAGTAGAGCGGCGAGGGATAGTGCTTCACGTCGAAGCGCGCGCCGATCGCCGCCCACGCCGGCCGGATCTGCTCCAGGATCGCGTCGGTGTCGGGCAAGCCGGTCCCGATCGCGAAGGTGAAGTCCAACCGCCGCCCGTTCTTGGCGCGAATCCCGTCCGCGCCGCGCTGCCACCCCGCCGCGTCGAGCAGCCGGTTCGCCGCCGCGACGTCGAACGGAATGCGCGGCACGTCGACGTGCATCGGGTGCCCCGGCGGAAACGGCGTCTCTTGCAGGATCCCGACGCCGTGCCGGATCTTCGCCAGGATCGTCGCGCGGTCGGTCGCCAAGCGCAGCGCGCGCCGCACGACCACGTCGCCGAGCGCGCCGTGCTCGAGCTCGAAGTCGATGTGGTTGAAGAGATACGAGGGCTGGCGCAGTGTCCGCACGCCCGGCAGCGCGTGGACGCGGTCGTAGTACGCCGCGGGCGCGAACGCCCACATGTCGATCTCGTGCGTGGTGAGCTGCGTGAGCACGGTGTTGCGGTCGGGGATGATCTTGAAGATCACCCGCCGCAGCTTCGGCTTGCGCCCGAAGTAGAGTGGGTCCGGCACGAGCTCCACCGAGTCCGCGCGCTTCCACGAGGCGTACTTGAACGGCCCGATCCCGACCGGCAGCGCGTTGTACGGCGCGTCGTTGATCGTCTTGAGGTTGCCGAGCAAGTGCTTGGGGAGGACGCACGGGTTCCCGCCGCCGGAGCTGAAGAAGTTCACGTAGAACCCGCTGTACGGGCGCTTCAGGCGAAAGACGACGGTGTACGGATCGGGCGTGTCGAGCCGTGCGATCTGGTCGAAGCCCACGTGCGTCCCCTCGTTGTTCGCCGGGTTCAGGACGACGCCGACCGAGAACTTCACGTCCGCGGCGGTGAACGCAGCGCCGTCGGCCCACTTCGCGTCGCGCCGCAGCTTGTACGTGATCGTCTTGCCGTCGGCCGAGATGCCGCCGTTCGCCTTCGACGGCACGGCGAGCGCGAGCTCCGGGACCGGCCGGTTCGCGCGGTCGAACTTGACCAGCCACGCCATCGTGTTCGAGGACATGAACGAGAGCGTGACCTGCTGCGCGAGGTGCGGGTTCAGTCCGACGACGTCCTCGCCGGTCGCGTACCGCAGCACGTGCGCGATCGTGTACGGGTGCCGCGTCGCCTGCGCGGTCGAACCCAGCGGGAGGGCGGCGCACGCGATCACCGCAAGCATCGCAACCGTGCGCCTCAGTAGTGGTACTCCCACGTGTCCCAAAACGGTGTCGTGATCACCGGCGTCGGCGTGAAGTCTTGCAAGGCGCCGGTATGCACCTCAAGATCCTTTCGGAACCACAGGATGATCGACGGATCGTCCTTCGCGAACTCCGCCTGCACCGTCATGTAATCTTGCACGCGCTTCTTCTGGTCGACGGTCTTGTTCGCATCGTCCATCGCCTTGGTTGCGACGGGGTTGTCCCAGAACAGCGCGTTCTGGCCCTTTGGCGCGAGATAGTGCCCGGAGTAGATCGCGCCCTGATCGATGTCGGCGGCGGCGACCCAAGCGAAGAAGGCGACGTCGTATTTGCCGCCCTGCAAGACCCCGTTCGCCGTATTGTCAAAGAACAGCGGGGTCGGATAGTTCTTCACGATCGCGTTCGCACCGACGGCGCGCCAGTATGTCTGGACTTGCGCCTGAAGCAGTTGGCCCTGCGTCGACTCGGTCTGCGTCGAGATCTGAAACTCCAGCCGCTGCCCGTTCTTCGTGCGAATCCCGTCGGCGCCCGGCTTCCAGCCGGCTTCGTCGAGCAGCGCCTTCGCCTTGGCCGGGTCGTACGGGTACTTCATGATGGAAGGGTTCTGGTCGCCCGGAAAGAGCGTCGGGTCGAGGAATGTGTCGCTGAGCTCGCCCAGTCCGTGGCGAATTTTCGCGAGCATCGACTTGCGATCGATCGCATATGTCAGCGCGCGGCGGACGCGCACGTCCCCGAAGAGCGGCCGTTTCAGATTGAAGTCGATATGGTCGAACGTGTAGATCACCGGCGTCTCAACGACGTTCCCAGGCGACGCCTTCACGCGATCGTACGACGACGCGGCGAGATTGTATGCCAAGTCCAGCTCGTGGGTGAGCACCTGCGTCGCGAGTGTGTTTTGATCGGGGATGATCTTGTAAACGACCTCGCTAATCTTCGGCTTGCCGAGGAAGTAATCGGGGAAGGCCTCGAAGCGAACTTGGCTGCCGCGGTCCCACGAGACGAACTTGTACGGGCCGCTTCCGACGGGCGCCGAGTTGTAGGGCGCAGTGTTCAGGCTTCCCTTCGAGTCGTTGAGCTTCGCCAGCAAGTGCTCCGGCATGATCGGCCCGTTACCGTTAAGGCTCCACAGCTGCTGGAGAAACGGCGCGTACGTTTCCTTCATGTGGACGACGGCGACGTAGGGGTCGCTGCAGTCGACGTCGCGAATCTTGTTCCACCCGTCGGTCGTGATGACGTTATTTTTGGGATTCATCATCACTTGCCAGGTGAAGCGCAAGTCCGTGCACGTCAGCTCGACGCCGTCGTGGAACTTGATCCCGTGCCGCAGTTTGTACTTGATCGTCTTGCCGTCGGCACTGACGTCGCCGTTTTCGACGGTCGGGACCTCGGAGACAGCGTCCGGGACCGGCTTCGCGTGGTCGTCGTATCGCACCGTGTACGAGAACAAGAACGCGGAGAGGTCGAGCACCGGGCTCGCCGATGCGAACGCCGGGTTCAGATTTTTCGGATCGGCCGCAGCCGAGAACACCAACCGATCCGGATGCGGACCCTGCGCGGCATTTTCGGGGCCGCCGGACGAGGACTGACCGATCTTGGTGCAGCCGCAAAGGGCGAACGCGGCGATCGCCCCCGCGGCGAGAAGACGAGGGATCATGGACGCATTGCCTCCGGATCGAGCTGATGCCTGTCGCAGAACGCGGCGTACGCCGCCGGCGCGATCTCGGACGGCTTGATCTCGCTGCGCCCGCCCCAGAACACGTTGGTGTAGTCGAACGCGATCCCCGCTTCACGCAAGTGCGCGTCGATCGCGGCCTTGTGCGCGAGCAGCGTGTCCTTCTCGGTGCCGTGCGCGACGCCCATGACGTTGACGCCTTGGAACTCGGGCCCGCCCTCGCGCCAGTAGGCGTGCGTCATGATGTAGTGCCGGCCGACCTCGCGCCCCGCGTCCAGCTCGCGGCCCGGCGGGACCTTCCAGTGGAACAGCGCGTTGTAGCGGGTCACGCTCTGCCCGCCGGCGTTCGCGTTCGGCTTCACGTGCTCGAGAAAGGTCGAGAAGCGCCCGATGACGCCCTTCTCGTTCAGCTGCCGCCCGATGCGCTCCAGCTCTGCGAGCGAGACGCCGGCTTCTCGCGCGCGCCCGGCCCACACGTCGCGCACGATCTCCTCGGGCGCCAGCTCGCGCTTGATCGCGGCCAGCACGCGCCACTCCTGGTCGCTCAGCGCGACCACGTTGGTGTCCTTCACCTCGGCCAGCTCCGGCGCGCGCGCCCCCGGCTCCGTCCCGCGCCGCCGCACGTGACCGACGCCCAGCGCGAAGAGCGCCTTGGCCGGCATCAGCCGATACCGCTCGGCGCCGATCGTCGCGGCGAGGAACGCGGCGTGCTTCTCCAGCGAGAAGCCCTGCGGAACCTTGAGCGTTGTCCACAACCGGTAGTTCGAGCCGGGCGTCGCGCTGTCGGTCGTGCGGATCACGACGTGGCCGGAGAACGGATCGTCGCGGAAGAGCCACTCGAACGCCGCGTTCAGCTTCTCCGGCGGAACCTGCCAGGCGCACAGCGCGCCGTCGGCGAGGCTCGTCGCCATCAGCGTCTGCCGCACGCGGCGGATCGTCCCCGCGCGCAGCATTGCGACGATCCGCTCGAGGACCGTCGCGACGGGGACCCCGCTGCGCTCGGCGATCTCACCGAACGGGTCGAGCTGAAAGCCCGCAAGGCGATCCTCGCTCACCGCGAGGATCGCCGCGTTGGTCGGATCGTCGATCCAGACCGGGACCGTTGAAGTCATCTCGCCCGGGAGTTCACCCGTTGGCGTTCACGCCCTCCGCGAACAGCAGCGCCTGTTCGGCCTGCCGCACGGTGTACACCGCGTTGACCTCGTCGGTGAGCGCTTGCGTGATGCCGACCTGCGCGTTGAGCAGCAGCGGCAGCGTCGTCACGCCGGCCCGGTACTGGGCCTCCGTCGACTGCAGCACCTGCTGCGCCTTCGTCAGCTCGGCGTTGGTCTGGTCGAGCGCGGCGTACGCCGAGACCAAGTTCACCAGCGCCTGCCGGACGTTGAGCTGCACGCCCTGCTCGGCGGTCTGCAGGTTCGCTTGCGCGAGGTCGAGCTGTCCTTGCGCCTGCGCCGTCTGCGCGCGCGTCACGCCGCGGTCGTAGATCGGGATGCTGAGCGCGACGCCGATCGAGCCGTTGTTGCGGAACGTTCCGCCGCTCGGATCGGTCGAGCTCGTCCCGTAGTTCGCGGTGCCGCTCAGGTTCGGGAAGTTTCCGAGCCGCGCCGCGCGCACGTTCTCGCGCGACGCGGCGACGTTCTGCTGCTGCGCCGTCAGATCGGGCCGCAGCGCGAGCGCGCGCGTGACGGCTTGCTGATACGTCGGCGTCGGAAACGCCGGGTTGACCGCCAGGGTCCCCGACGTCGCGCTCAGCGCGGGGACGTCGTCCTTCGGCTGCACCGCGACGTCGGCGTCGAGCCCGAGCGTGTTGGCGAACGTCGCCAGCGCGACGTTTTGCGCGGCCTGCGCGCGAATCACCGCGACGCGCGCCTGCGCGGTCGGCAGCTGCGCGGTCGCGAGATCGGCGCGCGCGGCGGTCCCGGCCCGAATCTGCGCGGTGACCAGACTCTCCTGAACCTGATCGAGCTGCACGGTCGTCAGCGCGACTTGCGTCTGGCGCTGCGCGGCGAGCGTGTTGTAGTACGCCGTCGCGACGTTGAACGCGACCGTCTGCAGCTGCCGCTGGTAGGTCGCGATCGAGGCCGACTGCGACGCGCGCGCGCTGCGGATCTGCGCCGCGACGCGGCCGCCGTCGAAGATCAATTGCTGCAGCCCGACCGTCAGGCTGTTCGTCGTCACGTTCGGATTGAACGTCGCGGCGCCGCCGCTCGCCGTGCCGGTCGTTCCGGTGTTGCCCCCGCCGGCTTCGCGGTGCGAGTGCGTCGTCGACGCGTTGCCGGTGACCGCGGGGAAGAGCGCGCTCTGCGCGAGGCTCACCGGCGCGCTCGCGATCTCGACGTCGGCGCGCGCGGCGGCGAGCAGCGGCGAGCGCGCGTACGCGATCAGCGTCGCCTGCTGCAGCGTGATCACTTGCGGGACGCCCGGAGCGACGCGCGTTTGGATCACCGGCGCCGGAGTGCCGTAGGCGGGATACGGGAGCGGCGAGGCCTGATCGGCCGGCGCCAGCGTCGGGATCGCCGAGGCGTTGATCGCCGCCGATCCGCCCGAAGGACGGGTTCCCGACGGCGCCCCGGGCGCGGTCCCCGGCGGCGCGGTCCCGGTCGCGCCGGGGAGCGCGCTCGGGGTCTGCGGGCGCGCCGAAGGCGAGGCGAGGGGTGCCGGGGTGACCGCCGGCCGCGCGGTCGGCGCCGGAGTCGCCGGCGTGGTCGGCGTCTGCGCGAGCCCGGGCCGCGAGGTGAGCGCGAGCGCCGTCAGCGCGACGCCGGCGAGCGCGCGCGAGAGCGAAGCCGAACGCATCACTGCGCGCCGCCGCGGCGGCCGCCGGGTGCCGGATTGCTGATCGCGACGACGCTCTTGTCCTGCAAGGCGTCGGGCCGCGTGGTGATCACCGTCGTCCCGGGCTGAACCTGCGGGCTGCGGATCTCGGTGAGCGTGTCCGTCTGCAAGCCGACCTGCACCGGAACGACGTTCGCCTGCATCAGCTTGATCGGCGGCGCCCCGCCCGGACCGCCGGCCCCGCCGCCGGCTCCGCCCGGACCGCCCGCTCCACCGGCTGCGCTTGCGCCGCCCGCACCGCCGCGTTTTCCGCTGCGCGCGCCGGGTCCGCTCGCCGCGCCGCCGCCGGGCGCGCCGCCGCCTGCGGCGGCACCACCGCCTTGTCCGCCCGCACCCGCCGCGCCGCCTTGAGGCGCCGGCAGGTTCGCGACGGTGAAGACGTTCGACCCGTTCTCGCTCTGGAACACCGCGGTGCGCGGCACCACGATCGCGTTCGGATGGTACTCCTTGCGCACCGTGACGCTGACCAGCATCCCGCCGCGCAGCCGGTCGCCCGGGTTCGCGACGCGGACCCGCGCGCGGTACGAGAGCGTTCCCTGCGTCGGCGTCGCGTTGACGTCCATCACCGCGGCGTTGTAGCTGCGGTTGCCCAGACTCGAGGTGGTGAACGTGACCGGCGTCCCGCTATGCACGTACGGCAGGTCGTCGTCGGGGACGTTGACGTTGACGTACACCGTGTCGATCTGCGAGACGCGCACGACCGGCTGATTCGGGCTGGCGAACGCGCCGGGATCGAGCAGCCGCTGCGTGACGACGCCGTCGAACGGCGAGACGATCGCGGTCTGCGCGATCTGCGTCTGCAGCAAACGCGCTTGCGCTTGCGCGGCGGCGAGCTGACCGCGGTTCACCGCGATCGCCTGCTGCTGGATCGGCACGGCGTTCGTTCCCTGCGACTGCGCTGCGCGCAGCGCGACCTGCGCCTGCCGCTCGCTCTCGCGCGCGGTGTTCAGCGCCTGCTGCGTCTGCACGTACTGCGCGCGCGCCTGGTCGAACTGCGTCTGCGCGACGTAGCCTTGCGCGAGCAGCTGGCGGTCGGCGTTGTACGTCGAGAGCGCGCTCTGGTACGCGGCTTGCGCGCTGGCGGTGTTGTTGTGCGCGGCGGCGACCTGCTGCTGCGCGCTCACGATCGTGTTCGAGGCGTTGGCGGCGGTGACCGGCGCCTGCAGCGTCGAGGAGCCGAGCTGCGCGCTATTCGTTTGCACGATCGCCTCTTGCTGCGCGAGCGAGGCGCGCAGCGTCGAGTCGTCGAGCTTCGCCAGCAGCTGGCCGCGCGAGACGTGCTGTCCTTCGTTGACGTAGACCGCCGCGACGTTGCCGGACTGCGGCGAGCTGAGCGTCGACTCTTGAACCGGCGCGATCTGGCCGTCGAGCGTGACGTAGGTGGCGATGTCGCGGCGCTGGGCTTGCGCGACGTCGACCGCCAGCGGCGGCGGTCCTTTCTGGCCTGCTCCGCCGCCTCCGCCCTTGCCGCATGCGGTCACCGCCATGGCGAGGACCGCGGCGGCCAGCAACGCGCGCTGACTCCGTCTCATGGTGCTCCTTCTACCTGTCTTTGCTTCGAACGATCTCGGACCGCGGTATTTTCCGCAGCACTTCGACGCTACTACCGCGTGGGACATGAAAATGATTCGCCCGGTTGCCGGTCGTAAGGACCCGGCGGGATGCGCGGCAAGATCGAGGTTGGGGGGACCTATCAGAGCCAGACCCGGGTCGAGGAGTGGATGACGGCCGAGAAAGCCGGCAACAAGGGCGTCCCCGTTCTCTCGACGCCGATGCTTGTGCAGCTCGTCGAGGAGGCAGCGATGCAGTGCGTCGCGCCGGCGCTCGATCCCGACGAGGTCACCCTCGGCACCCACGTCGACCTCGCCCACCTCGCGGCGACCCCGGTCGGCTTGATCGTCCGCACCGAGGTCGAGATCCTCAAGGTCGACGGCCGCCGGATCGAATACGCCTTCACCGCGTTCGACGAGCGTGAGAAGATCGCCGAGGGGACCCACGAGCGCTACGTCACGTCTCGCGAAAAATTCCGCGAAAGGCTCGAAGAGAAACTCGGCTAGCCATCAGCAAGGGAGCCTGCGACCCGAGCGTGTAAAGGGAGCGTTACGGCCTTGTCTCGCCGCATCCCGGCAGCCCAACGGAACCCAGGGCTACCTCGCGGCGTTGTGAGGACCAGAGCGGGGCAATTGACCCCGCCTCCGTGATTAAGGCGCCCCTCTCGTGGGTAGGTCCGACATGGCTGAGCAAGCGAGTATCCTCGCGGGCTCCCGTAATCCGGGCCGTCCCCGAACGGCGCCAACGCCCTTCTCGACACAACACCTTAGCTAGGGAGTATTACGTGAAACGACTGAGCACCGGGCTTCTGGCCGCGCTTGTCGCGGTCGGAATCGGTACGACGTCCGTCTCGGCCCAGAACGCTGCAGCGGCGAAAGGCAACACCGGAACCTTCGCGCCCGTGCAGATCGCTCAAGCCACGATGGCGCCGTCGTCGTCGATGCCGCCCGCTGACTTCGGCACGCCGCCTTCCGGCGAGGTCCCGATCCTCTTCAACGACCGGCACGTCTATACCAAGCCGGACCGCCTGAAGGCGAACCGCGTCCTCGCTGCGCTGGTGCGCGGCAATACCATTCTCGTTCCGCTGCGCTCGATGTTCGAGCAGATGGGCGCGACGGTTTCGTACGACCCCGCCTCGAAAACGGTGGACGTCTCAAAGCCGGGCTCCGACGTGAAAGTGACCGTCGGCCGTCCGGAAGTCGTGATCAACGGCGAGAGCCGTCCGCTCGACGTTCCTCCCGAGATTTACAAGGGCACGGTCGTCGTGCCGGTTCGCGTGATCTCGGAAGGGATGGGCGCCTACGTTCAGTGGGTCCCGGATCGTCGGATCGTCGTAGTCCGCTACCTGCCGCCGCAGCCGCCGCCGCCGCCGCCCCCGCCGACCGCAACGCCGGCGCCCGTGGTGACGCCGCCGCCGCCGCCGCCCACGGCTACCCCGACCCCGGCTCCGCCGGCTCGGAACCCGTACGAGCACTTCATCGTCGGTGACTACGTCTTCAACCCGAAGGTCTACAACGAGTTCTCGCCGGGCAACTCCGGCAAGGGCGGCTCGTATGCGGTCCGCGGCGCGGTCGAGTTCCCGGCGTTCGGCCTCCCCTGGATGCTCGAGGGAGACTATCGCTCGTACGCCTACCCGCACGACAGCACGATCACTACAGCGATGTACAACACCTCGTTCGACGGCAACCCGTGCCCGCACAACGGCCTGCCCGTTGCGCTGACCCCGGCCGCCGGCAACCAGGGCTGCGTCACCGTGATCGGCGCGTACGGCCAGACGGCCGTCCCCTCGTTCACCGCGCGTGACTCCGACTTCGACGGGCGCCTCGGCCTCAAGATCGCCGAACCGCGCATCTACATCGGCGTCGGCTACCTCCACCGTGAGGAGAACTACGGCTATCCGAGGCAGAACGGCTTCGGCTTCGGCGCCGAGAAGCTCCCCGACCTGGAGAACAGCCTCTCGGTCTACGGCAGCGTGTGGTACTACCCGAGCATCTCGGGCAACTTCACGTACCCGAACCTCGGTGCGCCGCCTGCACTTGCCGTCACGACCGACAAGTTCCAGCAGCGCTTCCTGAAGTACCAGATCGGCGGAACGCTCAACCTGGGTAGCTCCGGGCTGTTCCTCGACGCCGGTTTCCTCGGCGACACGATCCGCGGCAAGAACCTCTCGCCGTCCGACGCGTCGCACGCGGGTGGCTACATCGGCCTCGGTATCAAGTTCTAAGCGCCGCAAGCGCAGCGAACACGAAAGCCCCCGGCTCGCGCCGGGGGCTTTTCTTTTGCGTCAGTGGTGAGGAGCGGGAGTCGGGGACGCGGTCTGCGCGTTGATCACGCTGCTCGGCGCGGTGCCCGGGACCGGCGTCGCCGCGACGCCGCCGCCGGGCAGAATCTGGGGCTGCTGCGCCGAGCCGCCCGCCGGCACGGCGGTCGTGGTGCTCGCCGCCGACGCTGCTTCGGCGGAACCGGGGATCGACGCCATCGCCGGACCGGTGCTCACCGAGGCTTCGCCGTCCTCGCGCTTCGCGACCGCGACCATCCGGTTGCGCGGGAAGTCGTGGCGCAGCCAGGCAAACGTGGCGTGGACGTGCTTCACGCCGTCGACGGTGTGGATCTTGCCGTAGAAGTGCTCGAGCGCGTAGATCGTCCCGGGGATCCAGCCGTCGCACGGGTACTTGCGCTGCCAGTCGTGCATCGCGTCTTCGGTCAGCGCGATCGCGTTGAGCGTGGAGTCGGCCTTGGCCGGATCGATGTCGACCTTGATCCCCTGGTCTTTGATCGTGTTCCGGATGCCGAGGATACTCATCTTCAGCTTTCCGAAGTACTCGTCGGCCGGCGCGACCTTGCATTTCCGCACGGCGGCGCGCGCGACGTGCTTTCCGTTGGCAGCCGGATGCGCGGGCGCGGCGTGCGGCGCGCGTTTGGGCGGAGCCGTCGCCGAGACCGCCGCAGTGGTGGCGGCGGCGACGAGCGAAGCACACACGATCAGTCGTTTCACTCGGACGTCCTCATGTCGGGGCTTGGATATGCGAATGCGGCGAGCGGCTATCCGTCCGTGTAGGCCCTCGGATCGGAGACGTAATTAGGTGAGTGCTCGTCCGACACCCGTCGCTGCCGTGCAGACGGTCGCGCACGATCGCGCCGACTTCCCGGAGCGGTGGCCCGCGCTGCTGGCGCGGATCGCCGCGGCCGCGGAGTCCGGCGCACGCTTGATCGTCGTCCCCGAAGGGACCGTCCCCGCCTATGTCATCGGCACCGAGCCAGTCGATCCGCAGCAATTGGAGGCCGCGGCGCAAGACGTGATCGCGGTCGCAGCGCGCACCGGCGCGACGATCGTCTACGGCGGCGCGCGCGCCGGCGCGCACGGCCTCGCGAACAGCGCCTACGTGGTGACGGCGGCCGGCATCGCCGGCTACGCCGACAAGTGCCTGTTGTGGCACTTCGACCGCCGCTGGTTCAGCGCCGGGACAGCGCTCGAACCGGTCGACACGCCGGTCGGCCGGCTGGGGATCTTCATCTGCGCCGACGGACGGATCCCGACCATCGGCAGCACGCTGGTGGCGAAGGGCGCGGAGGTTCTCGTCGTGCCGACGGCGTGGGTCACCAGCGGCCGCGACCCGCGCGCGCTCGAGAACCTGCAAGCCGACCTGATGGCGCCGGTGCGCGCCCGCGAGAACGGCGTCCCGCTCGTCGCCGCCAACAAGGCCGGCGTGGAAGCGCGCAGCGTCGCGTACTGCGGGAAGAGCCAGATCGTCGCTGCCGACGGAACGCTCGTCGCGCTCGCGCCGCAGCACGAGGAGACGGTGCTGCGCGGGACGGTCGCGCTGGGGCCCTCGATCGCCGATCTGCCGCCGCAGCCCCCGGCGGTAAGGCGGCTCGCGGGGGACGTCTTGCCCGCCGCGCTGCGCATCGCGCTCACCGAACGCTCCGATCCCGAGCTGCGCCGGCTCGCGGCGCTCGAGGACGCCGACGTGGTGATCGATCCGCACGCGCCGCCGGCGTTCGCGGACGCCGCGGTCGTCGAGGACGAAGCGGTGCTCGACCCGCGCGCGCTCGTCGCGCCGCGGCTCGACGGCGTGCGGCTCTTCGTCTGGCACGCGTCGATCGAGCGCGAGTGGGTCGTGCCGTTCGCGCGCACGCGCGCCGCCGAGCTGCGCGCGTACGTCGTCGCGTTCGACACTCCGCGGCGCCGCGCGTTCGCGGTCGATCCGGACGGCAACGTCGTCTGCGGCACGTTCGGCGACTTCGAGCTCGCCGCGTTCACCTTTGAACGCAGTCGCACGGAAAGTTGGAGGGTTGCTCCCGCGACCGACGTACGAGAGGCCCTCGTGCGCATCGGCAACTTCCCTTCCACCAACGCGGCGACGTGAGCACGAACGCGGCAAAGTCCTTCGAAGAGGCGCACGAAAGGCACGAGCACGGAGGCGAGGGACCGCG
This sequence comes from Candidatus Eremiobacterota bacterium, assembly GCA_019235885.1. Taxonomy (GTDB): domain Bacteria; phylum Vulcanimicrobiota; class Vulcanimicrobiia; order Vulcanimicrobiales; family Vulcanimicrobiaceae; genus Vulcanimicrobium. The sequence continues at coordinate 27,490 of JAFAKB010000035.1, forward strand.
CTGGGTGCCGATCGCCGCGGCGACGCTCGCCGTGCTGGCGGCGATCGCCGGCTACTTCGGCAACCTGCGCTCGACGCAGGCGCTGGTCGAAAAAAACGACGCGATCGTGTCGACCACCAAAGCGTCCGACACGTGGAACCAGTACCAAGCGGGGCGGGTGAAATACTACGTCGCGACGATCGCGCTCGATCAGGGCGTGGGTCCGGGCGGGAACGCGGCCGATCTCAAGCAAACCGCGGCGAGCGAGAAATCGAAGGGACCTGCGCTCGTGGAGAAGGCGCACGCGTTCGAGGAAGAAGCGGCGCGCCACAACGAGCGCTCGGAGCGGCTGTTGAACCAGCACGAGACGATCGAGGTCGGCACGACGCTGTTCGAGGTCGCGATCGTGTTGGTCTCGATCACCGCGCTCGTCGGTTCGCGGCTGCTGCCGATCAGCGCTGGGATCGCGGCCGTGCTCGGGCTCGGGTTCTTCGTCGCCGGGCTGACCGCGAAGTAGCGAGCGCGCTTGCGCCGCTTTCGCGCCTTCGCAACGCTGTGCGCGCTCGCCGCGCTCTTCGCGGCCGGCGTTCCCGTTGCGGTGCGCGCGGCCGAGCTTCCGGCGGCGCTCGCGCCGCTCGCGCCGTTTCCGCTCGTCACCGGCTCGAGCGTGGAACGTGAAGCGGTCGCGCCCGGCGTCGCGCGCGCGACGTACCGGCTGCTGACGTCCGCCGGCCCGCTGGTCGTCTCGGTGGTGACCGTCGATCCGCGCGAGCCGACGGTGCGCCTCGGCACCGTGCTCGCGAACGACCGGATCGTCTCGAAGGACGAACCCGTCTCGTCGATGGCGCGGCGGACCGGCGCGGTCGCCGGAATCAACGGCGACTACTTCGACATCGGCGCGAGCGGCGCGCCGCTCGGCGTGCTGATCCGCAACGGCGCGCTCGAGCGCACGCCGAGCGCGCGCGTCGCGCTGACGGTCGCGCGCGACCGCAGCGTGCGCTTCGAGACGTACCGCTTCTCGGGCAGCGTAACGAGCGGTGCGGTGACGGTCCCGATCAGCGCGCTGAACGAATGGCCGCCGCAGGGCGGCGCGGTCGTGCTGACGCCGGCGTTCGGCACGATCCCGCCGAGCGCGAACGGCGTCACGCTGCTCGATTTGCAGCCGCTCGCGAGCGACGCCGGCGGCGCGCGGTACCGCGTGGCGGCGGTAACGAACGCTCCGCCGTGGCCCGCGCCCGGCGCGCTGCGGCTGGCGTACGGGCCGGCGGCGCAGAACTTCCGGGCGCTGCCCGACGTCGGCGACGTCGTGCGGGTCGCGTTCGGCACCGAGCCGCCGCTCGCGGACGTGGCCGCCGCGATCGGCGGCGGGCCGGAATTGCTGCACGCCGGCGCGCCGGTCGACGATCCGGCCTCACCGAACTACGCCGACCGCGACCGGCGCATCCCGGCCGCGGCGGCGGCGCGCTTTCCCGACGGGACGCTCGCGCTGGTCGTCGTCGACGGCCGCCATCCGGCGACCTCGATCGGCGTGAACCGCGGCGAGCTGATCGCGCTGCTGCGCGCGCTCGGCGCGAGCGACGCGATGCTGTTCGACAGCGGCGGCTCGGCGACGCTCGTCGCGCGCGTGCTCGGCGACGCCGAAGCGAGCGTCGTCAACGAGCCGTCGGACGGCATCGAGCGCCCCGTCGCGGACGGGCTGTTCGTCTACAGCGACGCGCCGCTCGGGCCGCCGGCGCGGCTGATCCTTCGTCCGGCGCGAATCGTCGCGCTGCCCGGCGCGCGCGTCGCGCTGCGCGCGCGCGTCGTCGACGCGAACGACCACGGGCTCGGCGACGCGCGCGGCGCCTGGCGCATCGCGCCGACGCCGCTCATTGCTTCAATAGGCGAGGATGACACGCTGCATGCCGGTGAGCGCGCGGGCAGCGCGCTCGTGCACGTCGCGCGCGGCGGCGTCGCGACGGATCTGCCGGTCGACGTCGTCGACCGAGTCGCGCGCATCGTGATCGGCCCGGCGCGCGCGAATCCCGATCCGCACGCCGCGCTCACGCTGAGCGCGGAAGCGTTCGACAGCCACGACCGCCCGGTCGCGGTCGACGGTCTGGTGCGCTGGAGCGCGCGCGATGCGAGCATCGACGCGCGCGGCCGGCTTCTCGCCGGCGAGCGCGACGCGCAGGTGACGGCGAGCGCCGGCGGCGCGAGCGTCAGCGTGACGATCCCGGTCGGTAAGCACACCAGCGCGCTGGCGCTCTTCGACGACGCGCACCGCGCCGGCTGGAAGCTGGTGACGACGCCGGCCGGCGGCGCGGGCGCGGTGAGCGCCGACGGCGAGCGATTGCAGATCGCGTACGACTTCAGCGCGGGTGAGCGCGCGGCGTACGCGGTGAACGAGACGCCGCTCGGCGAGCCGGTCGCGCTCGCGTGCGCGATCGACGGCGACGCGAACGGCGCGGCGCTGCGCGCGACGTTCTCCGACCGCTACGGCGACCGCCAAACGGTGACGTTCGCGCGCGCGATCGACTTCGCCGGAACGCGGCGACTCGGCGTCGCGGTGCCGCGTTCGCTGGCCCCGCCGATCGCGCTGCGCAACTTCTACGTCGTCGGAACGCTCGCCAACCCGCCGCTGACGGCGGCCGGAACGGTCGGCGTGCACGACTGCGTCGCGACGTTCCCCGGCGCTCAGGCGCCCTGAGGCTGCGCCGCCGCGGGCGCCGCGCCGCGCGGGCGCAGCATGCTCCACCCGATCCCGGCGCAGAACAGCACGCCGCCGAGCACCAGCGCCCAGGTCGCCGGCGCCGCCGCGATCGCGAGCGCAGGATACGTGCCGATCGCGACGCGCACGCGCAGGCCGGCGAGCGCGACGCCGGCGCCGGACGGCGCGAGCGCGATCCCGAGCGGTTTGCCGGCGTCGTCGGACGCGGTGAGGATCAGCGCCGGCTTCGAAGTGTCGACGCCGTTCACGCTCGCGTGCGGAAACTGCGCGAGATCGTGCGGGGTGAAGTAGAGCGCGTGCACGACGCGGTGCCGCGCCGGAACCGCGAAGGTGTCGAGCGGCACGTCGAGCTCGCCGATGCGTTGGCGTTCGGTGAAGAGCAGCACCGGCGAAAGAAACGATGCGTTCGTCGGCTGCGTGACGGTGAGGTGCGCGCCGCGCTCATCGCTCACGTCGACGTACGCGGCCGGATGCGCTTCGAGGTAGAACAGCGACTCGCCGGCGAGGCGGCGCGCCGATCCGCTCAGCACGATCTCCGGCGCGTTGCGCCGGCGCAGCGTGACGCCGCTCGTCCCGCGCGCGATCGCGTTCGCGTCGGCCGGCGCGAAGAACGCGGCGGCGCCGACCGCCGGGACGGGGACGACCGTTCCGGGCGTCCCGCTCACGCCGGCGGTGTCGGGACCGAGCAGTCCGGCGGCGAGCCCCGCCAGATCGGCGATCACGGCGCCCGCCAGCGCGAGCAGCAGCCGCTTTCCGGCGACACCGTCGTTGCCGCGGCGGGCTCCGTTCGCATACGCGAGCATCACGACGAGCGCGATCGTGAGCGCGAGCGCGTACTGCCAGGTGTGGTAGAGCGGCGTCGCCGGAACGAGATCCTGGGCGAGGACCAGCGCGATCGCGATGAGCGCGACCGCGAGCGCCGCGACGCGCGCCGTCACTTCGCGGCGAGCGCGGGCGCGACGGCGGCGCGCATCTGTTCCAGCGTCAGCGCGCCGTCGATTCCGCGCACGACGCGGCCGTCGCGCGCGACGATCACCGTCGTCGGCAAGCCGATCCCTTGATATGCGCGCCCGTACTGCTGCTGCTCGTCGACCAGGATCGGAAACGTCACGCCGAACTGCCGTGCGAACGCCGCCGCCGCCGCGGACGACTCGCCCTGGTCGACGCCGAGCACGACCACCTTCCCGGCGTTCTCGCGCGCGAAGCGCTGCAGCGCCGGCATCTCTTCACGGCACGGCGGACACCACGTCGCCCACAAGTTCATCAGCACCACTTGGCCGCGGTGGCGCGCGAGCGAGTCGGTGCGCCCGTCGGTGCGGCGGACGTCGAACGACTGCGCGGGAGCGCCGGCGAGCGCGCCCGGTCCGCCGCCGTTGCCGGCCTTGCCGGGATCGGGGGCGTTGTAGCAGCCGCTCAGGAAGACGAGCGCTGCGATGACGAGAGCCCTGGGCACCGAAGCCTCTTCGTGGTGAACGCGGCGGTTCCGTCCGCGTGGCGCAGCGGGCGCGTGCGCGCGCGCGGCGTGACGCTGGCGGCGTACGAGACGGGGAGCGACGCGAGCGACGCGCGGGTCGTGCTGCTCTTGCACGGCCTCGGCCACTGGACCGACGGCGCGTGGAGCCGGCTCGTCCCGCGGCTCGATCCCGCGCTGCGTTACGTCGCGTTCGACCTGCCGGGCTTCGGCGCGAGCGAAAAACCCGACGCCCCGTACGACGCCGCCTACTTCCGCCGCGTGACGAACGACGCCGTCGCGGCGCTCGGGCTGGAGCGCTTCGCGCTGGTCGGACACTCGCTGGGCGGCTTCATCGCCGCCGACTACGCCGGCGCATTTCCCGAGCGCGTCACGCACCTCGCGCTGATCGCGCCGGCAGGTTTCTCGCGCACGCCGCGCCACCTGTTCTACGGCCTCGCCGGCGCGGTGGCACGCGGGCTGGCGTCGAGCGCACCGGGCCGCGGCGTGTTCGCGCGCGCGCCGTCGAAGCGTTTCATCGCGCGCATCTTCGAGCGCGGCGTCGTCGAGGCGGCGTCGCTCGATCCGCACCAGATCGAACGCGCCTACGAGCTGGCGCAGGACCTCGCGCTGCGCAAAGCGTTCGCCGGCGTGTACAGCGGCGCGCTGCAGACGTTCGCCCGGCGGCGCAGCATCCACGCCGATCTGGCGCGTTACCGCGGTCCGGTCTTCTGCGCCTGGGGCAAACACGACCGCTACATCGCAGTCGCCGCGCTGCGCGACGTCCAACGCGTCTACCCCCACGCGACGACGCTCGTCCTCAACCGCAGCGGCCACCTGCCACAGCTCGAAGAACCCGACCAACTCGGCGCCGCACTGGGCACGTTTCTCGCCTCACCGTAGGTCAAGCGCAATCTGTGTGATCAGCACGATCGCGGTGACGATTGCGGTGAGAACCGTCGCCACGTCGAGCCTCGTCGCCTTCCGATTGTTTATCGCTTCGTCGGCACGACATGCGCGCACGGTGGCCGTAACGGCTTTTCGAAGCGTGGTCGTCGGGTACTCCGGAAAGAACGTCTCCAACGCCTCCGGAGCCGGCACGCGGTCCTCACTCTTCGTCATGAACGCGTTCAGCAGAAACGCGAGCGGAACGAGATAGAGCAATGCGCAGGCAGCGATCCACACGGAGCTTTGAAGCCGGAATGAAAACCCGATGAAAGCGACCACGCCGGCAAGGAGCGATGTGACCTTGGCGTCTATCGCCTTGCCTCGGTCTTCCTCTCGTTCTCTGCGTTCGACGACGAGGCCGTAGAGGTAACGATAGTCGACTTCGTCATCAGGCCCCAGCGGTTCGACTAGGTACGAAATCTGCGGAACGGATCGCTCGGGTTCATCGGACGAATGAAATCGCTCTCCACGGGAGGCCGAGGGGCGGGAATCGGCGGATCTTCGTCCAGCCACTCGCGGACCGTTTGCGGGACAGGCTTCGGCCCGGGCGAGCCGGCAGGCGGGCGGTGTGGTTCTTTCATGAGCGGCTCCTTGATGCACGCCCAAATTGTCTTCAGCGCGTGTGTCGGGGTCATGACCGACCCGTTACCATAAAAATGACCCGCTACCAATCCCCCATGCGGTTTTCGTCTACCTCGCCTTCGAAGACGAGGGTGCCGGGGGCGAGGATCGCCGAGACGACCGGGACGCCGGCGAAGCGCAGCTCGCGGCGCAGCGCGTCGTCGGGCGAGCGCCCCGTCAGCGCGGCGAATCGGCTCAGCACGTCGGGCGCGCAGAGCACGCGCTGCGGCGCGACGTTGTACATGCGCCGAAACCCGGCCAGCGCCGCGTCGAAGGCGGGCTCGTCGAACGCCGCGCCGAGCGCGACGGTCCAGCGGACGCGTTCCAACCGTCTACCGCAAGGCTGAACCGACTAGCCGCCCGAACCGCAGGCGCGATGACGGCCCGAATCCTGGACGGACGCGCGCTCGCGGCCGAGCTGCGCGCGGAGATCGCTGTGCGCAGCGCACGCTTGCGCGCGCGCGGAATCGCGCCATGTCTCGTCGTCGCGCTCGTCGGCGAGGATGCGGCGAGCAGCGCGTACGTGCGCAGCATCGAGCGCGAGGGCGCGAAGACCGGCGTCGAGGTGCGCGTCGACGCGCTCGCCGCCGCTGCGAGCGAGGACCAGGTGCGCGCACGGCTGAGCGCGCTCGGCGACGATGCGCAGGTTCACGGCGTCATCCTGCAACAGCCGCTTCCGCCGCACCTGGGGATTCGGCGGATCGCCGAGGCGATGCCGCCGCACAAGGACGTCGACGGCGCGAACCCCGTCAACCTCGGACGCCTCGCGTTCGCCAGCGGAACCGAGTTCGTCCCGGCGACGCCGATGGCCGTGATGCTCCTGCTCGAGCGCAGCGCGCGCTGGCCGCTGCGCGGCATGCGCGCGTGCGTCGTCGGGCGCTCGAACGTCGTCGGGCTCCCGGTCGCGCTGCTGCTGATGGCGCGCGACGCGACGGTCACCGTCACCCACAAGGAGACGCGCGACCTCGCGCGCCACACGCGCGACGCCGAGATCGTCGTCGTCGCGACCGGCGTTCCGAATCTTTTGCGCGCGCCGATGATCGCGCCCGGCGCGACGGTGATCGACGTCGGCACGACGTTCGTGGACGGCAAGCTGGTCGGCGACGCCGCGTACGACGAGGTCGCGCAGCTCGCCGGCGAAATCACCCCCGTCCCCGGCGGCGTCGGCCCGGTCACGAACGTCGCGCTGATGCGGAACGTCGTCCTCGCAGCTGAGCGCCAGGCACCAGACTAAAGTTCAATTCATCGAGAAGTGCTTGCCGAAATAGCGTTCTTGGTGCGTCCGGAACTCGCCGCCCGGGGGCGGCGTCGCGCACGACGTTCTCCTGCGCCCGCTTGCGCTCGAGCAGCGAGCGCAGCTGCGGCAGCAGCCGGCGCAAGAACCCCAGCTCCGCGGCGAGACGCGCCTCGGCGGTGCGCAGCTCCAGCAGCCGCTGCTTGAGCGCGTCGGCGACTTGCAGCGCGTCGCCGACCGCGTAGCTCGCGTCGACCGGATCGTGCGGCACGTCGACCTCGCTCGCGTGGCCGGAGAACGCGACGAGCAGCTTCACGTACTCACGGAACTCGCCGCGCACGCGGTGGGTGAGCTCCGAAGCACGCGCGTCGTCGTCATCCTCGTCGTCGTGCTCGTCCTCGTCGAGGAAGTGGACGTCGGCGGTCAGATACGGATCGCGGCTGACGATGCGGTCGATGCGGAAACGCCGCCCGCCGACCGTGCTGATGTAGTAGCGGCCGGCAGGGAGCGGCGTGACTTCCGATATCTCCGCGGTCGTCCCGACCTCGTGCGGCGTCACGTCGGGATCGCCGGCTTCCTGGCCGTCGCGAATCAAGACGACGCCGAACGCCTCGCCCGCGTCGAGGCATTCGGCGACCATCTTGCGATAGCGCTCTTCGAAAACGTGGAGGTTCAGCACCGCGCCCGGAAAGAGGACCGTGTTGAGCGGAAACAGGCGCAGCCTGGTCATCGTCCCGTCTCCGCCACGCGGTTAGGGGCGGCCGCCGCCCTTCGCCGCGTCGAGCCGCTGCTGCACGACGTTCCAGTCGACGTTGGCGAAGAACGACTCGATGTACTTCGAGCGCTCCGCCGGCTTGTAGTCGAGCAGGAACGCGTGCTCCCACACGTCCATCACCAGCAGCGGCACGAACCCCGCGACGTTGCCGTCCTCGTGCAGCGTGATCCAGTGGTTCGAGACGCGGCCCGCATTCGGGTTGTAGTACGCGATCGCCCAGCCGACGCCGCGCATTCCGCCGATCGCGCTGAAGTCTTTCTTCCACGTGTCGAAGTCGCCGTGCGTCGCGGAGACCACGTCCGTAAGCCCGGACGTCGGCGAACCGCCCGCGTTCTTGGTCATGTTCCCGAAGTAGTACTCGTGCAGGACCATGCCGTTGTACTCGAAGCCCAAACGCCGCGTGAGCTCGGCGAAGTGCGGATCGGCGCCGGCCGCTTTGCCGGACTTGACGATGTCGGCGAGCTGCTCGTTGAGCAGGTTCGTGTTCTTGACGTAGCCCTCGTACAGGCCGAAGTGGACCTGCAGCGTGTTGTCGGAGATTCCTTGCAGTCCCGACAGGTCGAACTTCTTCGGCGTATACGATTGTTGGGCGAGCGTTGCCAACGGAAGCCTCCTCGGTTCATCTGATTGGTGGGTGGGTTGCGGAGCTTCGACGACGCGCGCGATGCCCCCGGCAGGTTCCCGCTCGCGGCGGGAGGCAAACAAGCAGCATCGTGCGCGACCTGGCCTACCTCACGCGGCTCCATCGGGAGCCGTCGCCGCTGCTCCTGGAACTGGAACAGCACGGGCTGCGCGAAGGGATTCCGATCGTCGACCGGGCCGCCGGACGCTTCCTCTCCGTCCTCGTGCACTGCATGCAGGCCAACCGCGTCCTGGAGCTCGGGACGGCGTACGGTTACTCGACGCTCTGGATGGCGCTCGCGCTGCCGCCGGCCGGCCGCATCTGGACGATCGATCCGGATATCGAACGCACCGAGATCGCGGTCTCGTACTTCCGCCGCGCGGGGGTGGACGAGCGGATCGAGATCATCAACCAGCCCGCCCTCGAGGTGCTCGGCACCTTTCCGCAGCGCAACCTCGACATCGTCTTCATCGACGCGGTCAAAACCGAGTACGCCGACTATCTCGAAGCCGTCGTGCCGATGCTCAAACGTTCCGGAATCGTGGTGGTCGACAACCTGCTGTGGTCCGGGCGCTCCGCCGCGGCGCCGAAATCGTCGGACGAGGAGTCGACGAAAGCGCTCCGCGCGTTCAACAAGATCTTCCTCAACCATCCGGAGCTCGACGCGACGATCGTTCCGATCGGCGACGGGATCGGCATCGGTGCTCGCGTCGACTGAGGAGTTCATCGCCGCGATGCGCCGCTTCGCGACCGGCGTGGCGATCGTGACGACCACCTATGAAGAACAGGTCCGCGGCTTCACCGTCAACGCGTTCGCCGGCGTCTCCGCGGATCCGCCGACGGTGCTGATCTGCGTGAACCGGATCGCGACGACGCATCCGCTCATCGCGGCCTCGCAGCGCTTCTGCGTGAACATCCTCTCGGTCGAGCAGCGCGAGCTAGCGCAGCGCTTCGCGGGCGGCGAGCCGCGCGCGCGCTTCGAAGGCGTCACCTACCACGCCGGGCCGAGCGGCTCGCCGGTCCTCGCGGGAACGGTCGCGTACTTCGACTGCGCGGTCACCGAGGAGCTGACCGCGTCGACGCACACGATCTTTCTGGGCAGCGTGCTCGAAGCGGGCTGGCGCGAAGGCGCGCCGCTCGGCTACTTCAACCGCGCCTATCGCGACTTCGGGCTGGAACGATGATCGTCGAGACGTTCGCGGTCGGCGCGCTGCAGTGCAACTGCACGATCCTGGGTGATCCGGCCAGCGGCGAGGCGATCGTGATCGACGGCGGCGACGAGGTCGCCCGCATCGCGAGCACGCTCGAGGCGCGCGGCTTGCGCGCGCGCTACCTGGTGCACACGCACGCGCACATCGACCACATCGGCGCGCTCGGCCCGTTGCGCGAGCGCGCCGGCGGCGAGGGGTTGCTGCACCACGCCGATCTGCCGCTCTACGCGACGCTGGCGCAGCAGGCGGTGTGGATCGGGATGCTCGAGCGCCCGCAGGTCGTCGCGCTCGACGGCGACCTCGCCGATGGCGAGGTGCTGCGCGCCGGCGCGGTCGCGCTGCGCTGCGTCCACACGCCCGGCCATACGCCGGGCTCGACCTCGTTCGCGCTGGAAGCGAACGAACGGACGCTGCTCTTCACCGGCGACACGCTCTTCCGCGGCGCGGTCGGCCGGTGGGACCTGGGCGGAACCTCGCTGGCCGACATCGTGCGCTCGATCCGCGAGAAGCTGCTCGTCTACGACGACGCCAGCCTGGTCGTTCCGGGCCACGGTCCGGCCACGACGATCGGCGAGGAGCGGCGTGAGAATCCGTATCTGATATAGCCGCGAGCGCAGGGGAAGCGGCTCGAACGAACGTACGCCGCAACGATGCTCACCAGGAAACTGCACGGCGCCGCCCTCGCCGCCGGCACCGCGCTCGCTCTCGCCCCGCTCGGCCTCGCCGGCTGCAGCACCGGTTCCAGCTCGACGGTCATTCACACGCCGGCGCTCAAAACGTCGGGCGGGCGCGCGACCGCGCGCAGCAGCGTGCAGACGACGATCCTGGCCGTGACGACGTCGAACGGGCTCGCCCTTCCCGGCGGCTTGACCCCGGCGTCCACGATCCGCACCGTCCGCAGCGTGATGCACCATCGCAGCGCGCTCGCCACCGGCGCGTCGACCGGCGCGTGCAACAACGGCCAGAAGCAAAGCCAGGTGACGAACGCCGGCCAGTCGGTGACGACGACGACCGACCTGTACTACGAGCCGGCCTGCGTGACGCTCGAGAACGAAGAGATCGTGAAGACCGCGGCCCCCGGCAACACGCCGATGACGGCGTCGGGGACGCTGGTGACGTACGACAAGAGCGGCGCGGTGACGAGCTCGCACGTGCTCGCGCTCTCCAGCACGACGTCGAACGCGAACAGCACGACGACCGAAACGATCACGCTGACGGACAACGCGTCGGCGACGGTCGGCGGAACGGTGATCGACCAAGTCGGCGCGACGTGCGTCGGCGCGCCGAACGCGGTGACGATGACCTGCTCGGTCGCGCACATCGGCACCACGAGCGGCACGACGACCGGTGAGGCGATCGCGCTCGACGCCACCGCCGGAACGAACGGGGCGAACGCGACCGAATCGGTCAACGCGTCGTTCTACTTCGGTTCGCTCGGGCTCTCGCAGAGCGGGACGACCTGGGGCGTCACCAACGCCGGGGCCTTCAACTCGGCGAGTGGAAGCTACGGCTACGCCAGCACCGGCACGACCGGGAACGGCACGCTCACGCTCAAGGACAACCTCTACGCGTACTCCGAGACGGCGACGCTCGCCCCGACCGGGCTGTCGGTCAACTTGATCCAGAACCCGAACTCGGCGTTCAACACGACCTCCAACATCGCGACCGCGACGGTGGACGCGGGCGGAAACGGGACGATGAACTATGCCGACGGGACTGCCGAGCCGATCTGGGGCGGGTTGATCGGCGTCTGAGGGACGTTCGTCCCTTGCCCCGGGTGACGTTCGGTGCGAGGGGATCGGTCCCGCCGCGGGTAGGCCTTCTGAAACGGAACGCGGATCAGGAGGCCCGGTCGATGCATGTTCGCGCGCGCGCGCTTTTCGGTGGACTCGCCCTTTCGTTCGCCCTCGCGGCCTGCGGCGGCGGCAGCAGCGGCAGCGGCGGCGGCGGCAACCCGCCGCCCGTCGGGCCGGGCTCGGTCACGATAACGCCTGGCTCGATGTCGTTCACCGGCCCCGGCGCCGCCTCGCAGAGCTTCACCGTGAGCAGCACGGTCACCGGCGTCGCGGCGCCGACGATCGATCAGTTCGGCTGCGCGCCGGTGGCGACGATCACCACCAACTCCACCACCCTCCCCGCGACGTACACCGTCTCGCCGACCGGGAACGGCACCTGCACGGTCGTCGCCAACGTCGGCCACGAGTCCGCCTCGATCGGGATCACCGTCGGCGGCGGGGGCGGCTCGGGGCTGAGCGGCAGCGGCGGGACGGTCACGCTGACGGTCGGCGGCTCGCCCGGCACCTTCACCGCCACCGCGTCGAGCGGGACGATCGTCCCCGACACGACCGCGTGCAACGGGATCGCGCAGATCGGCGGCGCGGGCGGACCGGCGCCGCAGCAGAGCTTCACCATCACGCCGATCGCGGCCGGCTCGTGCATCTTCACCGTCGTCGACGGCTCGAGCTCGCTGGCGGTGAACGTCGTGGTGAACTCGCCGGGCGGCAGCGCGGCGGTCTTCGTGACGCCGCCTTCGATGACGTTCGCCAGCCGCGGCGCCGCCGCGCAGAGCGGGACGATCACCGAGAACGGGCTGGTCGGAAACGTCTCGATCAACGAGGACTCGTGCACCGGCACGCCCAGCGGGCCGAAGATCGCCTACCTGACGATCACCGGCGTCCCGCCGGGGCAACCCGTCACGCTGCCGGCGAACTTCACCGTCACGCCGTACGGCACGAGCTTCCAAAGCGGGACCTGCCAGATCGTCTTCACCCCGCAGACCGGGGCCAGCGCGACGCTGACCGTGACCGTCAACCCCTGACCGTCAGCTCCTAGGCTAGAGGTTGGGGAGGATCTTCCCGTCGTCGTCCGCTCCGAGGAGGAGCGGACGGAGCAGCGGGATCGCGGGATCACCGTACTGCAAGAGGTCGTGGTGGAAGCGCGCCAGGGTGAACGCGCTTCCGAGCTTCTTCTTGTAGTCCGCGCGCAGCTTGAGGATCTCGAGCTTGCCGAGCGTGTAGTAGCCGTAGGTCGCGTCCTGCGTGCCGCGCTTCGCCTCGGCGCGCGCGCTCGCGGGATCGAGAAACGCCTGCTGCTCGAAGAATCGAACCGCTTGCGGGACGGTCATCCCCTGCGTGTGCATCTTCACCCCGGCCACGTAGCGCGCGTTGCGCCAGATCGCTTCGCGCAACTGCATGAGCCGCACGCGCGGGTCGCCGTTCACCCAGCCTTGGTCGACGACCATCTGCTCGTCGTAGTGCGCCCAGCCTTCGACGAAGGAGGTGGCGGTGAGCAGCTTCTCGCTCAGCGTCAGCGGCAGGTGCCGGTCGATCGCGAAGTTGACGAAGTGGCCGGGATAGACTTCGTGCGCCGAGATGATGGGGCGCTCGAAGTCGTTGAACGCTTCGAGATATCCCTCTTGCACCTTCGGCGGGTCTTTCGGGTTGACCGGGGTGACGTTGTAGTACGCCTGCGTCGCGACTTGCTCGAGCGGGCCGGGCGAGTCCATCGACGCTTCGGTCGTCGCGCGCAGGAACTCCGGCGTCGGCGTGACCTTGATGTTCGCGTCGGGCGGAAGGTCGATGATGTGGTGCGCGATCACGAACGCGCGCAGCTTGACGAGGTCGTTCTGCGCGGCCGACATGAGGTGCGCCGAGTCGGGGTGGATCTTGTAGAGCCGCGCCAGCACCTGCTCGGTGCTCGCATGCGGGTCGATCCGCTTCGCGGTCGCGACCATCTGCGCGTGCGTTTCGTCGAGCGCTTTTTGACCGATCGCGAGGTACCGGTCGAGGGGCATGTCGATCCCCTCTTCGTACTTGAGCCGCGCGCTGTAGTTCGCCGCGCCGATCGCGTACGTTCCGGCCGGATGCGCGACCCAGCGCGTCTGCAGCCACCGCGCGAACGCGCTCGTCGCGGCGACCGCGGTCTTCGTCGAGCGCGCGAAGCGCGCGCGCGTCGCGGCGTCGCCGGCGCCCGCGAACGCCTGCGGCACCGTCTTGGAGAACAGATCGACGCTGCCGAGCGCGTCCTCGGCGGCGATCGAGGCAGTGTCCTTGTCGACCGCGGTCAGGTTCGCGCGCGCCTGGGCGAAGAGGCGCGGAATCTGCTCCTCGCGCGCGATCGCGTCGCGCAGCCGCACGGCCGGCGGCGCAAAGTTGCGCGAGATCATCAGGAACACCCCGCCGCTCGCGGTCTGCACGTAGTTGTCGGGCTGGTGCCGCCACTGCTGCATCGTCTCGTTCAGCAGCAGATCGTCGCGCAGCGAGTTCTCGAGCATCTTGCGGTCGAGCGCGATCCGCGGCGAGAGCGACGCCGGGTCGAGCGCGGCGAGCCGGTCGAGATAGCGGTGGTCGCGCGCAAGCTGTGCGGCGTAGTCGGCGGCGCCGTACGAGCCGAGCTGCGTGTCGTACGTGTGGATCCCCACCGCGCTCGCGGTGACCGGGCCGGCGCGGAACGACTCGTCGAAGTAGTCCTTCGCGAGCGCGGCGTACGCCGCGTCGGCACCGGCGGCGGAGGCGCCGCTCGCCCCGGCCGAGGGCGCGGGCGAGGCGCCGAGCACTGCGGCCAGCGCGAGGCAGGCGAAAACGCGAGGGTTCGAAAGCATCGTTTATCAGACTTCTCTCATCCCGGCGGTGTATCATCGCGCCGACTCGCTCCTTTCGGGAAAGGAGGCACTTTTGCGCCACTTCGTTCTCATCGCCGCCCTGCTCGCCGCGCTCGCCGCGCCGGCGCTCGCCGCCGACTACGCGGTCGACCCCAACCACACGCAAGCGACGTTCACCGTGACGCACTTGGCGATCTCGCGCGTCAGCGGGAAGATTCCGGTCACCGCCGGCACCGTCACGCTCGGCTCGTCGAACCTGCCGACCGCGATCAGCGTGCAGCTGAGCGCGAAAGATCTCGACACGCAGAGCGCCGACCGCGACCGGGACCTGCGCTCCCCCGACTGGTTCGAGGTGACGAAGTATCCGACGATGACGTTCGTCGCCAAGTCGATCACCGGGACGCCGCAAGCGTTCACCGTCGTCGGCGACCTGACGATGCACGGCGTCACCAAGCCGGTCACGCTCGCCGCCAAGGAGCTCGGCCGCATGACCGACGCGCGCAACCGCACGCACATCGGTTACAACGCGACGGGAACCCTCGACCGCCGCGACTGGGGCATGAACTGGGGCAAGACCACCCCCGGCGGCGGACTGATCGCCGGCAACGACGTGACGCTCGATCTCAACGTGGAGATCGTCAGTAAATAGCGCGCTCAACGCGCGCCATTTACCTCCCTCGGCCTACGGCCGAGGTCCGAAAGCGGAAGTTGAAAGCTACTTCGACGGAATGGCGCAGTCGCTGCTCAGCCAGTAGTGCGCGTCCGGGGCGTAGCCGGGCTCGGTGACGGCGACGTTGGTTTCGTAGAACTGAAAGCCCTCAAGCGTGGTGCGCGGGCCGCTGACCAAGCCGAAACGCTGGCCGAGCGTCGCGTCGCCGGTGCGTGCGCGCACCGGACGATCGGTGCCCGAGAGGAAGACGTAGAACGGCGTGCGATTGCACGTCACCGTGACGGTCGCGTTCGGCGAGGCGCTCGGCGCCGGGCTGGGTGCGGCTGCAAGGAGCGCGAACGCGGCGAGCGGCGCGGCCAAGAACGTTTTCATGCCGGCGTAACGCTCCTTTAGTGGAGCTTGATCGTCAGGACGCCGGCGTCTTCGAGCACCTTCGGACCGGCCTTGGCGTCCTCTTCGGTCGTTCCGTTGCCGGGCTGCTTCGCTGCCGCCGCGGCAGCCGCGATCCCGCGCGCTTGCTCGAGCATCGCGTCGGTGATGCGGCCCTCGGCGCGGCCCTTGCGATAGTCTTCGATCGCCGCTTGCAGCGCGAGGCGCGAGCGCTCCGGATAGTCTTTCTTCTTCTCGGGATAGCCGTCGAGCGCCGCTTCGATGTCGGCGTCCGAGATCGCCAGCGCTTCGTCGACCGTCTTGCCGCGCGCCAGCTCGACCAGCAGCGAGCAGGTCGCCGTGCCGAAGCCGCAGCCGGTCGTGAAGTAGGTGACGTCCTCGATCACGTCGCCGGGACCCACCTTCAAAAAGAACGTGTACAGGTCGCCGCACGAGTCGCTGAAGTACTCGCCGGTCGCGGTGGGGTTCTCCATCGTGCGAAAACCGGTGCGGTGCTCGACGAGCTGCTGAAACTTGGCGAAGTTCATGCTGTTGCGGCGGTCTCTTTCATGGCGGTGTCTACACTGATCTCGAATCGGCATTCGGTGCCGCCGGTTGCGAGCGACTCGACCTGCTGCGACTTGCCGGGCGCTACCTGGTCCAGAATCGTATGGATCGCGCTGCACGCCTCGGGGTTCTCCGCGACCACCGAAGCATACGGACAGGTGTGCTCGTGGAGCAGGATCGTGCCGTGCTCGGTCTTCTGCAGCTCGGCGTTGACGCCCGACGCCTTGAGCGCGGAGACGAGGACGTCGAGCCGGCTCTCGGCGCTCGGCGAACCGGAGGCGATGCGCTCGGCGGAGCGCTTGCCGATCCGCTGAAAGACCGCTTTGACCGCCTCGTCGCCACCGGCGCTGCGGATCTCGCGCAGCACGGCGTTGAGCATCTTGTCGTAGCGCTGCGGGAAATAGCGGTCTGCCTCGGGGGTGAGCGAGTACTCGACGGTCGGCTTCGTCTTTCCGCGCCTGACGCTGCGGCCGCTGATCAAGCCGTCGCGCTCGAGGACGACCAGCTGCTGGCGGATCGCGTTCGGCGAGAGCCCGAACTGGGCGGCCAGGTCGAACGCCGAAGCCGACCGGCGCTCGCGGAGGGCGCCGACGATCTTCCCGCGCGTCGTGTCGAAGAAGCGGTCGTGCATATCCGGCCTTCACCCTACCACGGAAGTCGCAGATAGTCCAGAGTTTCCTTGACTTTCTCGGCGCTCCGGCCTACGATGGCAGAGCATGTCTGAGGCTGGAAATCCCGTGCGCGGGCTCGTCGCGCGCGACCTGCGGGTCGCCGTCGAGAACAAAGAGATTCTGAAGGGCATCGACCTGAGGGTCGAGCCGGGGCGCGTCCACGCGCTGATGGGCCCGAACGGGAGCGGCAAGTCGACCCTCGCCTTCACCCTCGCCGGCCACCCCGGCTACCAGGTGCTCGGCGGCTCGGCCTCGCTCGACGGCGAGGAGCTCCTCGAGCTCTCGCCCGACAAGCGCGCGAAAGCCGGCCTCTTTCTTTCGTTCCAGTACCCCGCGGCGATCCCGGGCGTCTCGGTGGCGAACTTCCTGCGCACCGCGCGCATGGCGGTGCGGCCGGCCGACCTGAACCCGGCGAAATTCCGCAAGCTCATCTTCGAGAAGCTGGACACGCTCGACATGGACCCGGCGTTCCTGGGCCGCTACGTCAACGACGGCTTCTCGGGCGGCGAGAAGAAGCGGCTCGAAATGCTGCAGCTCGCGATCCTCGCGCCGAAGTACGCCATCCTCGACGAAACCGACTCAGGGCTCGACATCGACGCGCTGCAGGCCGTCGGAAACAGCATCGGCGCGCTGCGCGGGAGCGAGGAAGGCAAGGAGATCGGTTTCCTCGTCATCACGCACTATCCGCGCATCCTGCGCCACGTTCCGGCCGACGTCGTGCACGTCATGATCGACGGCCGCATCGTCAAGACGGGCGGTCCCGAGCTCGCGCACCAGATCGAAGCCGAAGGGTACGACGCGCTGCGAGAAGAGGCCAGTGTCTAGTCTCATCAACGCCGACGAAGCGGTCGCGTTCGAGCCGTCCGCAGCCGGCCTGGATGCCGTGCGCCGAATCATCGGCAACGACGATCCCTACCGGGCCGACCGCGAGACCGCGCTGCACCGCTATCAAACGCTCGCGCTGCCGGGCCCGAAACCCGGCCGCGGCTGGCGCCACGACTACGACAGGCTGGCCTTTCAGGGCTTGCGCTGGACGACCGGTGCGACAACGGTTCCGACCTCGCCGTTCGACGCGATCGGGGCGCTGATGGGATCCGATGACGCCGGCGTGCCGGCGCTCGCGACGGAGAACACCGCAGGCGTGGTGCATATCGGCGCTCGCGCGGTTCGGCCGGCCGTTGCGCGCGTGCTGCCGAACGGAGTCGTCGTCGCGCCGTACGCGGAGGCACGAGCTGGCGATCCGGAGCCTGAATACGAGAAATTTCTGCGGCCCTCGATCCAAGCGGCGATTGCGACCGATCGCTTTGCGGCGCTCGCCGAAGCCTTTGTCAACTGCGGTGCTTTCGTCTACGTCCCGCCGGGACTCAGCCTCGACAAGCCGATCCAACTCGTGTTCGCGACGCCCGAAGGAAACGATGATGCGGTCTTTCCGCGCATCGTGGTCATCCTGGGCCGGGGCGCACGAGCGACCGTCATCGAGCGGCACGTCGGGTCGGCGGATGCATTCATCTGCGGGACCGTGTGGGCGACCGTCGAGCAAGACGCCCAGCTGGAGTATGTCGGCGCGCAGCAAGCGGGCGAATCGGCGCGCGTGTTCATGTACCGCCATGCCGCATGCATCGGGGGCACGGCGCGCTTCCACGTGGCGGAGCTCGGCGGGACGCTGGTGCGCTCGGTCATCGAGCTCGACCTCGAAACGCAAGGGGCGCGCGGTGAAACCTCGGCGCTCTTCTTCAACACCGGTTTTCAGCACGTCGACCTCAGCACGACGACGAACCACGTCGCAGGCAACACGACCGCCGACACGGTGGTCCGGACCGCGGCGACCGATCGCGGCCAGGGACGATTCCTCGGCAACATCGCGATCCGCGCCGGGGCGCACGGCGCGGACGCTTCGCTGCGCGACGATGCGCTCTTGCTCAGCAAGCGCGCCCACATCGACAGCGTCCCGGCGCTCGAGATCGCCGCGAACGACGTGAAGGCGTTTCACGGCGCGACCGTCGGCTCGCTCGACGCAGACGCGCTGTTCTATGCGCAGAGCCGCGGGATCGCGCGCGCCGACGCCGTCCGCATGGTGGCGCTGGCGTTCTTCGAACCGGCGATCACGCGCTTCCCGGGTGAGACGCTGCGTGACGAAGTGCGCACCGCGCTCGACCACAAGATCGACGCCGCGACGGAGATCGACGGATGATCAAAACCCTCGATCCCAAGCAGGCGCGGATCGTCGCCGACTTTCCGATCCTGGCGAAGCCGACCTCGCGCGGGAAGCGGCTGGTCTACCTCGACTCGGCGGCGTCGTCGCAGAAGCCGCGCGCGGTGATCGACGCGCTGGTCCGCTACTACGAGAACGACAACGCGAACATTCACCGCGGCGTCTACGAGCTCGCCGCGCGCGCGACCGACCGCTTCGAGGAGGCGCGCGCGAAGGTCGCGCGCTTCGTGAACGCCGCGCACACCGAAGAGATCGTCTGGACGCGCAACACCACCGAGGCGATCAACCTCGTCTCGTTCTCGTGGGGCCTGGCGAACCTCGGCCCGGGCGACGCGATCCTCACCACCCAGCTCGAGCACCACTCCAACTTGGTGCCCTGGCAGCTGCTGGCGGCGAAAACCGGCGCCGAGCTGCGCTTCATCCCCGCCGACGAGAACGGCGTGCTCGTCCTCGACCGGCTCGACGACCTGCTCGCCGGCGTGAAGCTCGCCGCGCTGACCTACGTCTCGAACACGATCGGCTCGATCGCGCCGCTGGACGTCATCGTGCCGCGCGCGCACGCCGCCGGCGCCGTCGTGCTGGTCGACGCGGCGCAAGCGGTGCCGCACATGCCGGTCGACGTGCAGGCGCTCGACGTCGACTTCCTCGCGGCGAGCGGCCACAAGATGTGCGGCCCGACCGGGATCGGTTTCCTGTACGGCAAGCGCGCGCTGCTCGAAGCGATGCCGCCGTTCCTGACCGGCGGCGACATGATCAAGCGCGTCTCCTACGAGACGACGACCTACAACGAGTTGCCGTGGAAGTTCGAGGCCGGCACGTCGAACATCGCCGACGCGATCGCGCTCGGCGCGGCCGTCGACTACCTGACCGCGATCGGGATGGACTGGGTGCGCGCGCACGAGCTGCGCATCACCGCGTACGCGCTCGAGCGCTTGCGCCCGCTGGAGCGGCGCGGCCTTGCGATCTACGGCCCGCCGCGCGCCGAGGACCGGGCCGGCGTGATCTCGTTCAACCTGGGCGACATCCACGCGCACGATCTGGCCTCGATCCTCGACGTCGAAGGAGTCTGCGTCCGCGCCGGCCACCACTGCACGATGCCGCTCATGGAGAAGATGGGCTGGCCCGCAACCGCCCGCGCCTCGTTCTACCTCTACACCACCGAGGAAGACGTCGACGCGCTCGTGCAAGCTCTGGAGAAAGCAGCCGACGTCTTCCGGCTGTCGTAATGGTGATGGACCGAGCGCAGAACAAGCGCCTTTAAAATGGACGACTTCTACAAAGAATATATTCTCGACCACTACCGGAACCCGCGGAACTTCGGGCACTTGGAGCGCGCCGACGCGACCGCCGAAGACTTGAACCCGCTGTGCGGGGACGTGGTGCGGATCGAGCTCGAGCTCGACGACGAGCGGCGCGTGAAGGACGTGAAGTTCAGCGGGAAGGGCTGCGCGATCTCGCAGGCGTCGACCTCGATGCTGACCGAGTCGATCAAGGGCATGAAGCTGGAAGACATCGCGAAGCTGCCGCAAGACGCGGTGCTGGAGAACGTCGGGATCGGGATCAGCCCGACCCGCATGAAGTGCGCGATGCTGGGCCTCAAGGTGCTCAAGAGCGCCGCGCTCGGCGAGATCGCGTCCTGGCCGGACGAAGCGCGCTGAGTTTTTTTCGATTCGCCGCCGCGATCGTCTTCAACGCGCTGGCGTTCACGATCTGGGACGTCGGGACACGGCCGCCGCTGCGGCTCGCGCGCGACGTCGCGCGCGGCGTGCGCGTGCCGCGCGCGCTCGGGTACGGGATCGTCCGCTTTCTGGTCGGCTGCGGGCTGCTGGTCCTCGCGGTCCTCGTGGCGCGGCCGGCGATTCCGAGCTTGCGCGCCTTCACCTTCGTCGAGACGGGGATGCTGATCGCCGCGCTGCTGGTCGAACAGTTCGTCGGGCCCGACCTGCGCAGGAACCTGCGCCGCCGGGCCCGCGTCGTGCGCTCGTAGTTCCGTGACTCAGGCCAATTTGCCCGAGGTCTTCTCCAGCAGCGCCCAGGCCTGCGGGCCGAACTTTCCGGCCCACTTCGTGTAGAATCCCGAGCTCGCGAGCTTGGTGCGGAACCCGCTCGTGTCCGCCTTGTTGATCGTCATCCCGCGCCGCGCGAGCTTCTCCGAGAGCGAGTCGTTGCGCAGCTGGGTGTCGCGGCGCTGCAGCAGCGCGTACTTCGTCAGGTTGCGCTCGACGACCGACTGCACGTCGCGCGGCAGCGCGTTCCAGGCCTCCTGGTTGCCGAGGAAGTGGTACGCCGACCACATGTGGTTGGTGACGCTGACGTACTTCTGCACCTCGTAGAGCCGCCCGACGTCGATGATCGCGTACGGGTTCTCCTGCCCGTCGAAGACGTGGGTCTGCAGCGCGGTGTAGAGCTCGCTGAAGTTCAGCGGCGCGGGCGCGGCGCCGAGCGACTTGAACAGGTCGACCCACAGCTCGCCAGCCGGCGTGCGGATCTTGAACCCCGCCAGATCGCCGACCGCGCGGATCGGCTTGTTCGAGGACGTGATCTGCCGCATCCCGTTCTCCCACATCTTCGGATGCACGTACAACCCGGCGGCGCGGATCGCGGCGCGCACGTGGTCGCCGAGCGCGCCGTCCATCGCGCGGAACGCCTCGGCGGAGTCCTTGAACGCGAAGCCTACGCCTTGAATCGCCGCGACCGGCACGACCGATTGCAAGATCCCGCCGTCGAGGGTGAAGAACTGCAGCGCGCCGGAGCGAATTTGCTGCAGCGCCTGCGTGTCGCCGCCGAGCTGGTTGTTGGGGAAGATCTGGACCTCGAGCCGCCCGCCGGTCTCTTTCGAGACCGCGCTCCAGCACTCGCGCATCCGCACGTTCAGCGGATGGTCGAGCGAGACGTTGCTGGCGTACTTGTACGTCCACTGCGCCGCGCGCGCCGGGGACTTCACCACCGCGACGGAGGCGAGCGCCGCGGCGCTTCCGGCCACGAATCGGCCGCGCGTGATACGTTCGGTCATGATACCATCCTTCATCGAGTTGTCGTGGTCAGTCGAGCATCAGTCCGCCGTCGACCGTCAGCGTCTCTCCGGCGACGTACGAGGAGCGGGGCGAGAGAAGCCACGTGATCGCTTCCGCGATCTCGGCGGCCTCGGCGGAGCGTCCGAGCAGCGTCATCCCCTCGACGCGCTCGCGGTGTTCGGCGTTGCTGAACGGCTCGTCCAGCATCGGCGTGAGCGTCGGTCCCGGCGCAACGCAGTTCACCGCGATTCCCTGCGGCGCGAGCGCGCGCGCCGCGCTGCGCGTGAGCGCGAGGACGGCGCCTTTGCTGGCGGCGTACGCGGCGGTCCCGGACAACCCGCCGCCGCGCTTGCCCGCGACGCTGGCGACGGTGACGATCCGCCCGCCGGGCCGCATCCGCTTCGCCGCCTCGCGGACGCATAGAAACGTGCCGATGACGTTGATCTCGTTCAGCCGCCGAAACGTCTCGGCGGTCAGCTCCATGAACGGCGTCGTGTCGGCGATCCCGGCGGGAATCGCGAGCGCATCGAGCGTCCCGCCGAACGTTTCCAGCGCACGCTCGAACAGCGCGATCACCGAGGCTTCGTCCGCGACGTCGACCTCGAACGCGTGACCGTCGATGTGGTGCGCGACCTCTTCGGCGCCTTGCTTGTCGCGGTCGGCGACCGCGACGCGATACCCCTCTTTGCACAGCAGCTCGCACAGCGCGCGCCCGATCCCGCTCGCCCCACCGACCACCATCGCAGTCGGCGGATTCTCCCCAAACCATTCCATTTTAACGGCGCTCCGCCCCGGGCTGCGCGCCCCCCACGCTTTGCGTGGGGCCCCCCGCCCGACCTCGCAACGACATCGTGCGGAACGGAGGATAGCTCTGCGCTCGGTCCATCACCATTACAGTAATACTCCCGGGTCGGCGCATGCGGCGGCGAAGGCGGCGAGGAATCGCGCGGCGGGGGCGCCGTCGACGAAGCGGTGGTCGAAGGAGACGACGCAGGTCAGCATCCAGGCGGGAACCAGCGCGCCGTCCATGACGGCGGGGCGCTGCGTCGCCGCGCCGATGCCGAGGATCGCGGTTTGCGGCGGATCGGGGAGCGGCACGACGCGCTCGACGCCCTGCGGTCCGACGTTGGAGATCGAGAAGCACGCGCCGCCGACATCGTCGCCGCTCAGCGTTCCGTCGCGCGCGAGCGCCGCGAGGCGAACGATCTCGCGCTGAATCTCCGCCAGCGAACGGGCCGCTGCGTTGCGCACTACCGGGACGATCAAGCCGTGCGGCGTGTCGGCGGCAACGCCGATGTCGATGTGCCCGAACGCCGCGCCGGTCGCGGCATCGATGCGCAGCTCGACGTGCTCGCGCAACAGCCGCGCGACCGCGCACACCGCGAACGCCGTCCACCCGAAGTCGCGGCGCCGCTCGATCAGCGCTTTGACCGCATCGACGCGCGCGACCGTCTCGACTTGCGCGAGCGGGAGCAGCGCCACTTCGGTCATCTTACGGAAGATCGCGCGCCGCGACGCGGGCAAGTCCGGCGGGAGAGCGCCAGTCCTCGTGTCATCCTGAGCTTGTCGAAGGACGGGGATGGGGGCGGTCACGTCGGAGAGCGTGATGCGTCCGCGCGGTCCGCTTCCGCGCACTGCGCTGAGCGCGACGCCGCGCTCGCGCGCGAGGCGGCGCGCCGCGGGCGAAGCGATGACGCGCGCGCCGTTTCCCGCGGCAGCGATGCGTGGCGCTTCGGCTGCGATGCGGGGCGCTTCGGCGAGCGCCGGCGCGTCGGACTCGCCGGCGAGCGCGATCAAGCCGATCACCTCGCCGCACGCGAACTCGTCGCCCTCGCCGCCGGCCGCGCGCGCGACCGTTCCGGTCGCGGGGGATTCGACCTCGTAGGCGATCTTATCGGTCGACACCTCGACGAGCGGCTCGCCCTCGCGCACCGCTTCGCCGGGGCGCTTGATCCAGCGCGAGATCGTCCCGCTCGCCATCGTGAGGCCGAGCTTCGGCATGACGACCTCAACCGGCATGCTACGCGCGCTCCGCCGTCATTGCTACAGCTCTTTCCGCACCAGGCGGCGCGCGGCGTCGGCGATCATCGGCGCTTTCGGGTAGATCGCCTCTTGCAGCACCGGCGCGAACGGGACCGGGACGTGCGCGGCGCCGAGCCGCACCACCGGCGCGTCGAGCTCGTCGAAGCAGTGCTCGCCGATCCAGGCGGCGATCTCCGCGCCGACGCCGCCGACCCGCACCGCCTCGTGGGCGACGACGACCCGGTGGGTTCGCGCGACGGCGTCCACAATCGCATCGAAGTCGAGCGGCCACACGGTGCGCAGGTTGATCACCGTCGCACCGATGCCGTCCGCCTCCAGCGCACCTGCCGCCTCCATCGCGCGGCCCACCGTGATGCCGTAGGTAACGATCGCGACGTCGCGTCCGTCGCGCATCGTCTTGGCCTTGCCGATCGGGACGACGAAGTCCTCGTCGTCCGGGACGGCGCCCTTTTGCGGGAAGAGCGCCTTGTGCTCGAAGTACAACGTCGGGTTGTCGCTGCGGATCGCCGCCTTCAACAGTCCTTTGGCGTCCTCGGCGTCGGCAGGGACGACGACCTCCAGCCCCGGGGTGTGCACGAACCAGCTCTCGAGCGCCTGCGAGTGCTGCGAGCCGGCCGACTTGGTGATCCCGTCCGGGGCGCGCACCGTCATCGGCACGCTGCACTGCTCGCCGAACATGTAGCGCAGCTTCGCGGCCTGGTTCACCACCTCGTCCATCGCGCAGGTGATGAAGTCGGCGAAGTGCATGTCGACCACCGGACGGCAGCCGGTCAGCGCCGCGCCGACGCCCGCGCCGACCAGCGCCGCTTCGGAGATCGGCGTGTCGCGCACGCGGTCGAACCCGAACTCTTGCGGCAAACCTTTGAACTGGCCGAAGATCCCGCCTTGCTTGGCGATGTCCTCGCCCATCAAGAACACGGTCGGATCGCGCCGCATCTCCTCCCGCATCGCCTCGAGCGTCGCGTCGGAGAACGACATCGTTCGCATTCTAACGGCGCTCCGCCCCGGGCTCCGCGCCCCCCACTTCGTGGGGCCCCCAAACCACACGCGCGCTCACGATTTCGGTCACGTCATGATACCCCGTGGGCGCGCTCAACAACATCACCCTCCTGGAAGCGCTCGCGCTCGCGCGACTCGACCGCGTGCACCGGATCGTTCGCGTCGCGGTCGCCGGCGTAGGCGCCGAAGAACGCTTCGTCGCGCTCGGGCGGCGGCGAGCTGCGCGCGAACGCGACCGCGTCGGCGAGCTCTTCGCGCGCGTCGTGCCAAAGGCGCTCGAAGCCGGCGGCCGAGAGCGCTTCGCCGAGCATCCCCTGCATCCGCACGATCGGGTCGGAGGCGGTCATGACGTCGTCGACCTCGCTCTTCTGCCGGTAGCGCCCCGGATCGCCGATGTAGTGGCCGCGCGCGCGGTACGTCTTGCACTCGACGAACGTCGGCCCGCCGCCGCCGCGCGCGCGCGCGACCGCGGCGCCGACCGCGTCGTACACTGCGAACGCGTCGAACCCGTCGACGATCGCCGACGGCATCCCGTAACCGGCCGCGCGCACCGAGACGTCGGCGATCTTCATCGTCTCGGCGGTCGAGGTGGTCGAGGCGTACTGGTTGTTCTCGAGCACGAAGATCGCCGGCAAGTTCCACACCGCGCACAGGTTGAGGTTCTCGTGGAACGGGCCGCGGTTCGTCGCGCCGTCGCCGAAGAAGCAGACCGCGACCTGGTCGGTCTTGCGCTGCACCGCGCTGAGCGCCGCGCCGGCGACCAGTCCGAACCCGCCCGCGACGACGCCGTTCGCGCCGAGCATCCCGACCGAGAAGTCGGCGATGTGCATCGAGCCGCCCTTGCCCTTGCACACGCCGGTCGCGCGCGCGAACAGCTCGGCGACCATCCCGCGCATCGGCGTCCCTTTGGCGAGCGTGTGGCCGTGGCCGCGGTGGGTCGAGGCGATCGCGTCGTCGGCGCGCAGGTTCGCGCACGTCCCGGCGGCGACGGCCTCTTGCCCGATCGAGAGGTGCGCGAAGCCGGGGATCTCGCCGCCCAGGAAGTGCTTCTCGATCCCTTCCTCGAGGACGCGGATGCGGATCATCGTCCGCAGCAGCGCGACGCCGAGGTCCCGGCGGGCGCCGTCGACCGGCGCGCTCATCGTCTTAGCCAAGCGAGGTTCTCCGGGAGTCGGCGGCCAGCGCGGCGGTCGCCGCGCGCGCGGCCGCGAGGACCGCTTCGCGCGCCGCCACGCGCGCAGCGCGGTAGCGGAAGGAGGGGACGGAGACGGAGAGCGAGCCCGCCGCCGAGCCGTCGCGGGCGAAGAACGGCGCGCCCAGGCAGCACACGCCCTCGCAGAACTCTTCGAGGTCCTCGGCGTAGCCGCGGCGCCGCACGCGCTCGAGATCGCTTTCGATCGCCGTCAGCGTGACCAGCGTGCGCTGCGTGATCCGGCGCGGCGGGTGCGCGGCGAAGTGGGCGCGCACGGCCGCCGGCTCGCGATAGGCGAGCACCGCTTTGCCGAGCGCCCGAGCGTGCAAGTCCGCCGAGTAGCCGCGGTGGAGCGCGTGGACGCGGACGCGCTGGCGCGACTCGACGATGTCGGTGATGACGACCTCGCTCCCGTGCACCATCGCCAGGTACGCGTTCTCACCCGTCCGCGCGCCCAGCTCGCTCACGATCGCGCGCAGCTCCGGCTCGACCGGCCACGAGCGCGCGTACGCTTCGCCCAGCCGCGCCGTCTTCGCGCCGAGGCCGTACGCCCCGGTTCGCTCGTCGCGCGAGACGTAGCCGTCGGCGCAGAGCGTGTTCATCACGTGATAGGCGCTGGAGATGTTCAGCCCCAGCTCGGCGGCGAGCCGCTTGATCGGGACCGGCTCCTGCGACTCGGCCAGGTAGTCGAGCACGCGCAGCGCGCGGCGGACGGTTCCGAGCAGCTCGGCCATTTCAGTATTTGAAACCTCGTTCGAAATTGTCGAACACGGTGCGGCGACGATACCGCCGCGGCGAGCCGGTGTCAAGAGTTTTGCCGCCGACCGGGACCTCCGACGCAGGGAAGTTTCCTGGGAAGGGCCTAAGTCGCTCGTCCACCTTCTCACGCCGCTTCTCTCAGGAGTTCCGCTCGTGAAGCAATCCCTTTCGCGTGGTCGTTTCGTTGCAGGCACCGCCGGGGTCGCCGCGCTCACCTTCGGCGGCGGCCCATACGTGATCGCCGCGCCGACGAAGGAGCTCACCATTGGGCTCAACGTGCCGCAGTCGGGTGACTATTCCGACCAAGGCCAGGATCAGCTCCGGGCGTACAATCTCGCGATCGACGAGATCAACGCCAAGGGCGGGATCATGGGCATGAAGATCAAGACGACGGTCGGCGACGATCAGACGAAGGCGCCGGTCGCGCGCGACAACGCTCAGCGCATGATCGAGCGTGACGGCGCGGTCATGATCACCGGCGGCTCCTCGACCGGAACCGCGCTTCAAGTCTCGGCGCTCTGCCAGCAGAAGAACGTCATCTTCATGGCGACGCTCACGCACGGCGACGAGACGACGAACCAGCAGTGCCACAAGCACACGTTCCGCCGCTACAACGACGCCTACATGAGCGCCCAGTCGCTGGCGAGGACGCTGGTGTCGAAGTACGGAACCGGGAAGTGGTTCCACATCACCGCTGACTACGCGTGGGGTCACTCGGTTTACGACAACATCACCGCGGTCGTCGAGCCGAAGGGCGCAAAGACGATCAAGAACGCGCTCACGCCGTTCCCCGGCACCAAGGACTTCGCGCCGTTCCTCCAGCAGGCGCAAGCCGCGAAGCCGGACGTGCTCGTGCTCACCGAGTTCGGCGCCGACATGGTGAACTGCCTCAACCAAGCCGCGCAGTTCGGGCTGACGAAGTCGACGAAGATCCTCGTCCCCCTGGTCGACGAGTACATGGCCAAAGGGACGAAGGACAACTTCGACAACGTCGTCTCGACGGCGCCGTGGTACTGGCAGTACCACCAGACGAAGTACCCTGGCGCGAAGCGGTTCGTCGACGCGTTTTCCGCAAAGTACCCCGGGCTGAAACCGTCCAACGGCGCCGAGACCGCCTACGCCGACATCTACATCTACAAGATGGCGGTCGAAAAAGCCGGCTCGATCGATCCCGCCAAGGTCATCGCCGTGCTCGAGAGCGCGAAGTTCCAGTTCACGAAAGAACAGGAATGGTACCGGAAGGAAGACCATCAGGGCGTGAACTCGTGCCTTGTCGTCGAAGGGATTCCGGAATCGCAGCGGGGCCCGGGCGGATTCGGCTACGCGAAGGTGCTCGAGGTGCACCCCGGCGAGAGCGTGCTCCAGCCGGTCTCGGGCCTCTCGTGCAAGATGGAATCAGCCTAGCGCCCGAATCTCGCACGACCGACGGGCCGGCGCCGCGCGCGCGCCGGCCCGTTCCATATCTCTTCGGCGGAGAAAGCAGTTGGCAGCGCTCTTTCAAGCCCTTCTCGGCGGTCTTGTCCTCGGCCTGATCTACGTCGCGATCGCGGTCGGGCTGACAATCATCTTCGGAACCCTGCGGCTGGTGAACTTCGCGCACGGCGCCTTCTATGCGATCGGCGCGTACGTCGGTCTGGTCGTCGCCGAGCGGCTCGGCCTGGTCGCCGGGCTCATCGCCGCGCCGATCGCGGTCGCGCTCTTCGCCTTCGGGCTCGACCGGATCGTGCTGCAGCGTTTCTACGAGAAAGATCCCACCGCGCAGCTGCTGCTCACGTTCGGAATCGCGCTCGTGGTCGAAGAGAGCTTGCGGCTGATCTTCGGCGCGACGACGCTGCAGTATCCGCTGCCGGAAGCGCTCAAAGGCTCGGCGTTCCTCGGCCCGATCGAGTACCCCGCGTACCGGCTGCTCTTTGCCGGCGGCGTGATCGTGCTGCTGATCCTCGTCTGGCTGTTCATCGAGCGCACGAACTACGGGCTCATCGTGCGCGCCGGCATCCGGGACCGCGTCATGGTGCAACTGCTCGGCGGAAACATCCGCCGCGCCTCGTCGGTCGTCTTCGCGCTCGGCGGCGCGATCGCCGGGCTCGTCGGCGCCGCCGCCTCGCCGATCTACAGCGTCGATCCGGGGACCGGGTTCGCGTTCCTCGTCCCTTCGTTCGTCGTGGTGGTGGTCGGCGGGCTGGGCAGCTTTTGGGGCGCGGTGCTCGGCGGGCTGCTCATCGGCGAACTGCAGAGCCTCACCGCGCTGCTGTTCCCGCCAGCGGCGAACGTCGTCATCTATCTGTGCATGGCGCTCGTGCTGCTGCTGCGCCCGCAGGGCCTGCTCGGCGAGAGCGAGGTCATTCGCCAGGCATGAGCGTCGCAGCCGCATCGGCCTCCGAGGTCCAGCCGCAACGCTCGCTCTTCGCGGCGGACGCGCGCTTCGCGCTGCTGACCGCGCTCGGCCTTGCGCTCTTCCCGCTGCTGCTCCACCCGATCGGCGGCTACGGTGGGCTGGCGACGCAGATTCTCATCGTCAGCATCGCCTCGATCGGCTTCAACCTGATCCTGGGCTACGCCGGGATGCTCTCGTACGGCCACGCCATGTTCTACGGAGGCGGCGGCTACATCGCGGCGATCCTCCTCGTCCGGTTCATGGCGACGCACCCCAACCTCTGGCTCGCCGTGCTCGGCGCGATGCTCGTCATGGCGGTTCTTGCGCTGCTGATCGGCTCGCTGACGGTGCGGCTGTACGGCATCTACTTCGCGCTGCTGACCCTCGCGTTCGCGCAGATGGTGTACTTCGTCATCGAGCAAGGCAAAGACTGGACGAACGGAGACGACGGAATTCAGACCATCCCGAACGCGCTGGTAGCCCTGGGGCCGTGGAACGTCGACCTCACCACGCCGCTGCCGGCGATCGACCTCGGACCGTTCGGCAACCTCTCCGACATCAAGCTGTGGTACATCTTCGCGGGACTCGTGCTGCTCGCCGTCCTGTTGTTCATGCGCGCCCTCAACCGCTCGCAGTTCGGTGAGGTGCTCGACGCGATCCGCGAGAACGAGCAGCGCAGCGTCTTCGTCGGTTTCAACGCCTCGGCGTACCGGCTCGCGGCGTTCACGATCTCGGGCGCGCTGACCGGCCTTTCGGGCGCGCTGCGCGCGCTCTACGATGGCTCGATCGGTGTCGACGCGGCGAGCATCGACCGCAGCGGCTCGTTCGTCGTGTACACCGTGGTCGGCGGCGTCCAGACGCTCTTCGGCCCGGTCGCGGGAACCGGCGCGATCATGTTCTTGGAGAACGTCCTCTCCGCGAAGACGCCGGCCTGGCGGCTGATCGAAGGACTGATCTTCGTCGCGGTGATCGTCTTCTTCCCGCGAGGTCTGTCGACGCTGTTCAAGCGGCGCGAGACGAACCCGCGCGCGCTGTTCCGGCGCATGGTCCGCGCGGCGACGCCGGTCGAGCCCGATCCCCTGCTGAAGCCTGCGCCTGAAGCGCACCGTGGCGGACCGTCGAGCATCATCGAGACGGCGAAGCTCGGCAAGTGGTTCGGGCACTTCGCGGCGGCACGCGACATCGATATGCGCGTCGATCCGGGCGAACTGCGCGCGGTGATCGGTCCGAATGGCGCCGGAAAGACGACGTTCTTCAACCTGCTCGCCGGAACGATTCCGCCGACGGCCGGGACGATTCACTACAAGGGCCGCGAGGTCAGCCGCGTGAGCGGAACGGCGCGCGTCCACCTGGGGATCGCCAAGGCGTTTCAGACCGCGAACATCTACACCGACCAGACGGTCCGGCAGAACTGCCGGCTCGCCGCGCTCGCGCGCGTGCAGGGCGCTTTCGCGCTGCAGGTGTTTCGGCGCTCGACGCGCCTCGACGACGTCGACGCGCTCGCCGAGCGCGCGATGCGGCGCCTGGAGCTCATGGACGTCGCGGACGTGCGCGCCGGCGATCTCTCGCACGGGGACAAGAAGCGGCTCGACATCGCGATCGCCCTGGCGACGCAGCCGCAGATTCTGCTGCTCGACGAGCCCGTCGCCGGCATGTCGAAGGACGAGGCGCGCAAGACAGAAGGGCTGATCCGCCGGCTGGCGACCGAGATGACGGTGCTCGTC
>JAFAKB010000036.1 GCA_019235885.1 Candidatus Eremiobacterota bacterium
TGGCGGGCGTGTTCGCGCGGTTCTGCGTTGGCAAATGACGTTCGTGAAACGGTTCGGCCTGCCCGGCGGTATGCCGTCGCAGCATGGCCGATGCGATCGGTTGGCTGTGGTGCTGTCTCGCGTGCTGGGTGATCGGCGACATCGCGACATGGATCGTGCTGTTCATCGCTGCCTTCGTCGCCCATATGGACGACGAAGACCGTGCCGGCGTGCTACCATGATCGGCGTTCCATGACCACCGTGCTGCGCGGCGACGACGCCGCGGTCATCGTCGTCGGCGGCGGACACGCCGGGCTCGAAGCGGCGCTCGCGGCCGCGAAGCTCGGCGCGGAAACGCTGCTCGTCACCGGCGATCCCGATCGCATTTGCACGCTCGCGTGCAACCCGTCGATCGGCGGCAGCGCGAAGGGCCAGCTCGTCCGCGAGATCGACGCGCTCGGCGGCGCGATGGCGGCCGTCACCGACCGCGTCTCGCTGCACGCGCGCTTCTTGAACGAATCGAAGGGGCCGTCGGTCCGCGCACTGCGCGCGCTCGCCGACAAGCCGAGCTACGTGCGCGTCGCAGCGGCGATGGTCGCCACGCAGCCGAGGCTGACCGTTGTGCGCGGAATGGCGGAGGATCTCGACGTCTCCGCCGGTGCCGTGCGCGGCGTCGTGCTCGCGGACGGCCGCACGCTGCGCGCCCCGAACGTCGTGCTCGCGACCGGCACGTTCCTCGGCGGAAAGACCTTCCGCGGCGACGAGGTTCGCGCCGAAGGCCGCTTCGGCGAAGCGCCGGCCGTCGGGCTGAGCGCCGCGCTGGCGCGGCTCGGCTTCCCGCTCGGCCGGCTCAAGACGGGGACCCCGCCGCGGGTCGACCGCACCTCGCTCGACCTGAGCATCATGGTGGAGCAGCGGCCCAGCTCCACGCCGCTGCCGTTCTCGTACGCCAGCCCGCCGGCATTCGCCGGGCCGCAGCTCTCGTGTTGGGTCGTCGATACCAACGATCGCACGCACGCGCTGGTCCGCGAGAACCTGCACCGCTCGCCGCTCTACGGCCTCGACCTCATCCGCGGGATCGGGCCCCGCTACTGCCCCTCGATCGAGGACAAGGTCGTCAAGTTTGCCCACAACCCGACCCACCAGATCTTCGTCGAGCCGGAAGGCTGGGACGAGCCGACGTTCTATGTCGGCGGGTTCTCGACGTCGCTTCCCGCCGAGGTCCAGCTGGCGATGCTGCGGACGCTGCCCGGCTTCGAAGCCGTGGTGATGCTGCGCGCCGGCTACGCCGTCGAGTACGACTTCGTCCAGCCGACCGAGCTCGACCCGAGCCTGGAGACGCGGCGCGTCGCCGGACTGTTCCACTGCGGCCAGCTCAACGGGACGAGCGGCTACGAAGAGGCCGCCGCGCAGGGGCTGATCGCCGGGATCAACGCCGCGCAGCGCGCCCATCGCCGTCCGGCGCTCCGGCTGGGGCGCGAGACCTCGTACATCGGGGTGCTGATCGATGACCTTGTGACACGCGGAGTAGACGAGCCGTACAGAATGCTTACCTCGCGCGCCGAGCACCGCGTGCTGCTGCGCCACGACAACGCCGACCTGCGCCTGACCCCGGTCGGCCGCGAGCTCGGCCTGATCGGCGACGAGGCCTGGGACGCCTTCAGCCGTCGCCGGAACGCGCTCGCGGCGGCGCGCCGCCACGCCGAAACGACCCGCGTCCCGCCGGACGCGGTCGCCGGAATCAGGTTGCCGGCAGGGTCGACCCTGGCCGACGCCCTGCGGCGGCCGGACGTGGCGATCGGCGACGTCCTCGACCGGTTCGGCGGTTCGGCCGACCCGGCGAGCGCCGCACGGGCGGAGATCGAGATCAAGATGGACGGCTACGTCCGACGGCAACAGCTCGCGGTCGACCGCGCCGCCCGCGACGAAGCCGTCGCGCTCCCGAGCGACCTGAAGTACGCCGCGATACGCGCGCTCTCGCTGGAGGCGCGCGAAAAGCTCGACCGCGTCCGCCCCCGCACGCTCGGCGCGGCCGCCCGGGTTCCGGGGATCACGCCGGCCGACGTCGCCCTCGTCAGCGTCCACGTCCACCGGCTCACGGCCGGGCCCACCGCGCCTTCACCGGCTGGCGCCGTCTCGGCTTGAGAGCGAGACGCCTCGGCTGACCTGATGCGCCCACCGGCATGACGCCGCTCCCGAACCCGGAGGCGCTGGCGACCCTGCAGGCGGCCGGCGTTCCGGGCGAGCTTGCCGTCCGGCTCGCGGTGTACACCCAGCTCGTACTGGACGCGAACCGCCGGGTGAACCTCACCGGCGCGAAAGACGGCACCGCGTTCGCGCGTCACGTCCTCGACGCGCTGACCCTGCAGGACGACGTCGTCGGTCCGTTGATCGATGTCGGCTCGGGAAACGGTCTCCCGGGGATCCCGCTCGCGCTCGCGACCGCCGCCCGGGTGACGCTCTTGGAGCCGATCAAGAAGCGCGCCGCCTTCCTGCGGGCGGCGCTGGGCGCGCTGGCGCTGGGGGGCGAGGTCGTCGCCGAGCGCGCCGAAGAGGCGGCGCGCGATCCGCTCTACCGCGAACGCTTCGCGACGGCGACGGTGCGGGCGGTGGCGAGCGCTCCCACGGTTGCCGAGCTGGCCGTGCCTTTTCTCGCCGTCCGCGGCCACGCGCTCCTCCAGCGCGGAAGCCTGGAGCCGGCCGAGCGCCATGCGGTCGCCGACGCGGCGCTCGTCCTCGGCGCGGAGCTCGTCGAAGAACGCGTGCTCGACGGCGAGCGGCGCATCCTCGTCCTCGAAAAGCACACGCCAACAAGCCCTCGCTTCCCGCGAAGGAACGGTATCCCGGCAAAGCGCCCGCTTTGCACCTGACCGCCGCGTTTGGCGTCAAACAGCGAGGAGCCGCTTAGCGATCAGGTGCTCACCTTGCTTTGCCAAGGAATCGATGTTTGGCGTCAAACATCCCCCGTCCGGAGCGGGTCCCGCCGCGCCGACGACGATGACACGCCGCCGCCGGTCGCGAACGGAGACCGCCGCGTGCGCCACCCTCTCGACGACGTCCTGATCGCCGCCTTGCCGGCCGCCGAGGTGTACGCCGTCGGCGGGCGCGTCCGCGACGAGTTCCGCGCCGTCCTCGACGGGATCGAGCGGCCGCCGAAAGACCTGGACTACGTCGTCACGGGCATCCCGCTCCCGGAGCTGCTGGACGCGTTGCGGCGGGTGGGCCGGGTCGACGTCGTCGGCGCCTCGTTCGCGGTCGTCAAGTTCAAACACGGCGCCGGCGAGGCGGACATCGCGCTCCCGCGCCGCGAGCGCTCGACCGGGGTCGGCCACAAGGAGTTCACGATCGAGTCCGGGCCGGAGATTCCGCTCCACGAGGACTTGAGGCGGCGCGATTTCCGGATGAACATGGTCGCGCGGCGGATCGCCGACGATCAGATTGTCGACCCCTACGGCGGCGTCGCCGACATTCGGCTCGGGCTGATCGACATCGTCGCGGAGGCCGCCTTCGAGGAAGACCCGCTGCGGATGCTGCGCGCGGCGCAGTTCGCGGCGCGGTTCGGCTACGAGCCCACGGAGCGGACGCGGGCGGCAATGCGCGCCGCCGCCCCGCTCGTCGCGACGGTCTCGGCGGAGCGGGTCGGCGAGGAGATCGGCAAGCTGTTCACGGCTAGCACGCCCTCGGCCGGGCTCGAGATCCTGCGCGCGACGGGGGTGCTGGGGCACCTGTGGCCCGAGCTCCTCGAAGGGCTGGGGGTCGACCAGAACGAGTGGCACGCGTACGACGTCTACCGGCACAACCTCGCGACGCTCGACGCGGCGCCACCGGGCGATCTGACGCTGCGCCTTGCGGCGCTGCTGCACGACGTCGGAAAGCCGCGCACGGCAGCGCCGCGGCCCGACGGGCGCGGAAATACGTTCTACCAGCACGAGCACGTCGGCGCCGAGATGGTTCCCCCGATGCTGGCGCGGCTTCGGCTCCCGAACGACACGGTCGATACGGTGGCGCATTTGGTCCGGCAGCACATGTACGCGGCCGATGCGGAGGCGCAAGACCGGACGCTGCGGCGGTTCGTGCGGCGGATCGGCCCCGATCATCTGGCCAGGCTGTTCGCGCTGCGGCACGCGGACATCGAAGGGTCGGGCCTGCCGAAGCGCGAGGGCGAGAACGAGCGGTTCGAGGCCCGCGTCGCGGCGGTGCTCGCCGAGCGGCCGGCTTTCCACGTGCGCGATCTGGCGATCGGCGGCGGCGACGTGATCGCGCTGTTCGAGCGCAAGGGGCTTGCCGCGTCAGGATTTCGCGGAGACAAGCGGGTCGGAGAGGTGCTGAGCGCGCTCTTCGAGGAGGTCACCGACGACCCGTCTCGGAACGAGGCGGGCTTGCTCGCCGAGCGTGCTGAACGCTACATCGACGAGCATTTCTCCGCGTCCGGATAGGTTCGGCTGTTGTCCGCGGTAGTTCCAGCACAAAAGACGGCGCGCGTCCTCGCGATCGTCAACCAAAAGGGCGGGGTCGGGAAGTCGACGACCGCCGTCAACCTCGGCGCGTCGCTGGCGCTGCTCGGCCGGCGCGTCCTCGTGGTCGACATCGACCCGCAGGGAAATACGACGACAGGGGTCGGGGTCGACAAGCGCGCGGTCCAGCGCGACGTCTACAACGTGCTGCTCGAACGGGTCGCGCTCGCCGACGTCGTGCGGCCGACCGAGGTCGAGAACCTCGCGATCGCGCCGGCGACGCTGAACCTGGCCGGCGCCGAGGTCGAGCTCGTCTCGGCGCTGCAGCGCGAGAGCCGCCTGAAGGCGGCGCTTTCGCCGGTTCTGCCCGACTACGACGAGATCTTGATCGACTGCCCGCCCTCGCTCGGGCTGCTGACGATCAACGCGCTGACCGCGGCGCACGAGGTGATCATCCCGGTGCAGGCCGAGTACTACGCCCTCGAAGGGCTCAGCCAGCTCGTCGCGATCGTGCGACGCATCAAGGAAGGGCTGAACCCGGACCTCGCGATCCGGGGCGTGTTGATCACGATGTTCGACGGACGTACCAAGCTGGCGACCGAAGTCTTGGAAGAGGTCCACCGCTACTTCCCGGACCGCGTCTTCCAAACGCAAATCCCACGGAACATCCGGCTCTCCGAGGCGCCCTCGTACGGCAAGCCGGCGATCCTGTTCGACGTGAAGAGCCGCGGCGCGCAGGCCTACCTCTCGCTGGCGCGCGAGCTGGCGTCGTGACGAAACGCGGCCTGGGGCGCGGGCTCGGCGCGCTGCTCGGCGAGGGCGGCACCGCCGACGTGACGGCCGCGCCGAAGCGCGAGGCCGAGCGCGACCTGCGGCACATTGCGCTGGCGAAGATTCGTCCGAACCCGCGCCAGCCGCGGCAGAGCTTCGACGCGGCGTCGCTCGACGAGCTGCGCGCGTCGATCGCGGCGTTCGGGGTGTTGGTCCCGGTGATCGTGCGCGAGCGCGGCGACGGCTTCGAACTGATCGCCGGCGAGCGGCGGGTGCGCGCCGCGCGCGCCGCCGGGCTCGAGACCGTGCCGGCGATCGTGCGCGCCGCCGGCGACCGCGAGTCGCTCGAGGTCGCGATCATCGAGAACTTGCAGCGAGAGAACCTGAACCCGCTCGAAGAGGCGATGGGCTTTGCGCACTTGATGGAAGCGCACGCGTTCACCCAAGAGCAGGTCGCCGAACGCGTCGGGCGCAGCCGGCCGGCGGTGGCGAACGCGCTGCGGCTGCTTTCGCTCTCCGATGCGATCAAACAATACGTGCGTGACGGAAAGCTCAGCGCGTGGCAGGCGAACACGATCCTCTCGCTGCCCGTCGAGCGGCGCGAGGCGATCGCGCGCCGCGCGGTCGAGGAAGGGCTCTCGGTTCGCGCGCTGACCGCGCTCGCACGAGACGGCGCGCCGAAACGCGCGCGCGCGAACGTTCCAGCGCAGCGCACGAGCGGCGACGACGAAGAGTTCGTTCAGAAGCTGCGCTACAGGTTTGCGACGCACGTGCGCGTCGTGCCGCACGAGCGCGGCGGCACGATCGAGCTGCGCTACAGCGATCCGTCCGATTTGATTCGCATCGTCGATTTGCTGCTCGGAGAAGCTCCGTGAGAACGTTCGCGCGCGCCGCGTGCGCGGTGCTGGGCATTGCGCTGCTCGGAGCCGCGCCGGGGCAGCAGCTGCGCTACGGGCCGGTGCCGCGCAACGCGCAGACGGCGACGGTGCAGCGCTACGTCGACGCGTTGCGCAACAGGAAGTACGACGCCGCGTTCGCGCTGCTCGCCGACGACGAGCGCAAGTACTTCGGCGACGCCGCGGGCTACCGCAGCGTCTTCGACGCCGACGGCTTCGCGCTCGAGTCGGCGAAGATCGTCGGCGCGCGCGGCGACGACCGCGGCCGCGTCTACTTCGTGCGCGAGCGGGTCGGGTTCGTCGACCACGCCAACGACAAACGCACCGAGATCGACGCGACGGTTCCGCTCGGTGTGCTGCCCGAGCACGGCGCGCTGCACGTCAAGGATCCCGGCAAGCCGTACCGCGCGTTCGCGTCGTCCTCGAGCGCCGAGAGCGCGAAGCTGCGCGTCACCGTGAAGAAGGTCGGCTTCTTTCCGGGCCGCGTCGACGTCGTCGTCACGTTCGCGAACCTCGGCGACGGCTTCGTCACGGTGCTGCCGTACGGCAAGAGCGTGCTGCGCGACGACCGCGGCGGCGTGTACCGCATCCTCGCGACGAAAGACTGGTCGGTCACCGACAAGCGCCTCTACCAAGGCGTCCGGCTGGCGCCGAACTCGCAGTACACGGGCTCACTGGCGTTCGAGGCGCCGCGCTTCGGCGACCTCAAACGGTCCTGGTCGCTGACCGTCGCGCCGCAGCTGCGCGACGGCGCCGACCTCCCGTTCGACGTCACCGTTCTGATCGCGCCGCAGCCTTAAGCGATCTTAAACGCCGCCCATACCGGTCGAGAGAGGAACCGTCTTCCGGGCTACGGAACGCTCGCACCGCCCGGCGGCAGATCGAAAGCCGGGGCTTTTTCCGTTCTCACGGGAGTCGCATCCATGCGTCGCATCGTCCGAACCCTCGCCGTCCTGGGCGCCGTCGCGCTGAGCGCCTGCAGTGGCGGCGGCTCGGTCCTGAACTTCGACGGCAGCGCGAAGGGGGACCGCGTCATCCTCACGGTTCAGGCCCCCTCGAACATCGCCCGCGTCGTGCCGGGCGGATCGCTGCCGATCAGCGCCGTCACGGTGAGAGGCTCGGAGAACGGCTTCGTCAACTCGAACCGGTACATATGGAGCGCCGCGCTCACCACCGGCCTGCAGTATCCGGCCTTCGAGCTCGGCCAGACCAAGCCGTGCGCAAGCGTGACGCTGACCGTGCCCGGCCCGGTAACGACGCCGCTGGTCGCCGACTTCAGCCTGTACATCACGATCGACCCGACGAACGAGGCGAACATCTTGTTCTCGCCCCCGCCGGTGATCCCGGTGCCGCCGGGGCTACCGGCAGGTTCGGTCGTCAATCAGGCCGCGGCGAACTTTCCGTACTGCGTGGTCGTCAGCGCGACCAACATCGACAGTAAAGCGGTCGGCTCGATCACCGTCGCCGTGGTCAACCCGCTGGCGCCGACCCAGTAGCGGGGCCGCTTCGCATGACCGGCACGAGGAGCGGTGACGCTCCTCGTGCGCTTTTGCGGGGCGTCTACGCGCTGGTCGATCCGGATCGTGTCGAGCCGATCGCGTTCACCGAGGCGCTGCTGCGGGCCGGCATTCGGCTGATCCAAATTCGCGCGAAGTCCGGGATCGACGGCGCGACGCTGGTCGCGCTCGCCGGCCGGGTTCGCGCCGCCGGCGGGGTGCTGATCGTCAACGACGACGTCCGGCTCGCGCGGCTCGCCGACGGCGTGCACCTCGGCCAAGAGGACGCGGCGGCGCTCGACCTGCCGGCACTGCGCCGCGCGCTCGGCTCGCGGATCATCGGGCTCTCGTGCGGGACGCCGCAGGAGGCGCGCGCCGCCGATCCCGCGCTGGTCGACTACCTCGGCGCCGGACCGCTGTGCGCTTCGCCCTCGAAGCACGACGCCGGCGAGCCGATCGGCGTGCGCGGCGTGCGCGCGGTCGTGCGCGCGACGCGGCTGCCGGTCGCGGCGATCGGCGGGATCGGGCCGGCGACGATCGGGCAGGCGGCGCAAACCGGGGCGGCGATGGCGGCCGTCATCTCGGCGCTGATCTGCGACGATCCGGAAGCGGCCACGCGCGATCTGCTCGCGCGCTGGAACGCGGCGCGATGACCGTCGTCGCGACCGTCGGCACCACGCACCCGCTCGGGTTCGCCGGCTTGGGGTTCGCGCTGCTCGCGCTCGCGGACGACGGCGTGCGCCCGGTGTGCGTCGTCGCCGGCGTCAGCGCGCAAGACGCGACGAACGTGCAGGCGCGCAGCGCGCTCGGCGCAGCGGTGATTCGCGCGCAGTTCGACGCGCTGCGAGCTGCGAATCCCGGCGCGTTTCACGTCGGCGCGCTGCTGTCGGCGGAATCAGTGCGCGCGGTTGCCGAATCGCTCGCGACATTTCGCGGCGTCCCCGTTGTAGTTGATCCCGTCCTGGCCGCATCCGGCGGCGACGCGCTCGCCGACGACGCGACGCGCGCGGCATTGCGCGACCTGCTCTTTCCGCGCGCGACGCTGGTGACGCCGAACTTGTACGAAGCGAGCGCGCTGCTCGGCCGCACGATCGACGACGTCGCCGCAATGCGTGAAGCGGCAGTCGCTTTGCGCGCTCTCGGCGCGGCCGCGGTGCTCGTCAAAGGCGGTCATCTCGGCGGCGTGCCGATCGACGTGCTCGCCGAAGCCGACGTGGTCCGCGAGCTTCCGTCGGCGCGCGTCGAAGGCGACGTCCGCGGGACCGGCGATCTGCTCGCGGTCACGATCGCCGCCTGTTTGGCGCGCGGCGCGACGCTTCCCGAAGCGGTCGAGCACGCGCGCCGCCGCGTGCGCGAAGCGATTGCGCGCGGCGTCCCGTTCGCCGGCGCGCGCGTCGCACCGCTCCGCGACTGAACGCTCGCGCAGCCACGAACACTCGCCGTGAAAAAAGACCGCCGCAGCGCGCGACGGTCTTTTTCGATTCGGCCGGCGGTTGCCGTTTTAGCGGTACGACGAGCGCTGCGACTGGAAGCAGTCGCGGCAGTAGACCGGCTTGTCGCCGCGCGGCTGGAACGGGACCTCGGCCGCCTGTCCGCAGCTGCTGCAGGTCACGCTGTACATCTCGCGCGCGCCGCCGTAGCCGCCGCCCGAACCGCCGCGGCCGCCGCCGCCGGAATATCCGCCGCCGTTGCCGCTGCCCTGGCGCGCATTTTTCCGCGCGGTGCGGCAGTCGGGGCAGCGGTTGGGTTTGTTCTGAAAGCCTTTGGTGGCGAAAAACTGCTGTTCGCCGCTGGTGAAAGTGAACTCTGCACCGCAGTCGGTGCACGTCAGCCGTTCATCGGAATACAAGCGAGTCAACTCCTATGCGTGGGCCTGGTTTCGACTCGCCGAGTTCCTGGGTGTGGTGATGCCACGAGAAACGGGACCGCGCGGGGATCGAGACCGGTCAAATATGCGTGGATACTACCACGCACCCTGGTAGCGCGCAAGCCAGCCGAACGGGCCGCATGCTGCCGCAGCAAATTGTGCGATAGCGCAGGTTTCCTCGCACGAATTGCGGATGACTCAGCCTGCGGTGTAGCGCGGGATCGCTTCGCGAAGCTGGTCGAGCGCCCAGCCGATGTCGTCGAGCGAGGCGGCGTACGAGAATCGCAGATAGCCCTTGCCTGCAGCGCCGAACGACGACCCGCCGAGGCACGCCACCCCGGCATTCTCCAGCAGCCACTTCGCCAAGTGCTTGTCGTCGCTCGCGACGCGCGAGACGTTGGGGAACGCGTAGAACGCGCCTTCCGGCAGCGTGCACGAGACGTTCGGGATGCGGTTGAGCCCGGCGACGATCGCGTCGCGGCGCTCGCGGAAGATCGCGTTCATCCGCTGCACCGGCGCGTCGTCGCCGGTCAGCGCAGCGATTCCGGCGCGCTGCACGAAGGTCGCGACGCACGAGAACGTGTTGTTGTTGAACAGCGTGACGGTCTTCGCGATCGCTTCCGGCGCGATGCAGTAGCCGAGCCGCCAACCCGTCATCGCGTACGCTTTGGAGAAGCCGTCGACGATGATCGTGCGCTCGCGCATCCCGTCGAGCTGCGAGATCGAGTGGAAGTAGTCGACGTAGCGGTTGCGCGAGTAGATCTCGTCGGAGATCACCAGGAAATCGTGCTTTTGCGCGAGCTCGGCGATGCGCTCGAGATCCTCGCGCAACAGCACGCCGCCGGTCGGGTTGTGCGGCGAGTTGATGACGAGCGCTTTCGTCTTCGGTCCGACCTTCGCGGCCAATTCGTCGAGATCGAGCCGCCAGTTGCGCGACTCGAGCAGGTGGACCGGGACCGGCTTCGCTTCCAAGTAGCTCGCCGCGGACGCGTACGCCGGGTAGGCCGGATCGGCATAGACGAGCTCGTCGCCCGGATCGAGGATCGCCGAGAGCAGGTTCCAGATGATCGGCTTCGCGCCCGCGCCGACCACGACGTTCGGCGGCTCGTAGGCCGGGCTCAGCCCGCGGTAGCGGCTGGCGTAGGCGGCGATCGCTTCGCGCAGCTCGGGGATTCCGGCCGAGGGCGAGTAGTGGCTGTAGTTCTCCTCGATCGCCCGGATGCCGGCGCGCTTGATGTGCTCAGGCGTGTCAAAATCGGGCTCGCCGATCTCCATGTGGACGACGCGCCGCCCGGTCGCCTCGATCGCTTTCGCGCGGGCCAGTACTTCGAAAGCCGACTCGCTGCCGATACGAGAGATGGCAGCACAAAGATAGTCGGCGTGGTGAGCGATCGTCGTCATGAGAAACCTGCAAGCGAGGTCGGCGACGCGGGATCGCCGAACGGGGCGGAACTGATGCGGACCCTGACGGAGGCTTTCGCGCCGGGCGCGCCGTCGTTACCCGAAGGGCTACGAACGCTGGTCGTTTCTCCCGACCGTTCGGTCGAACCTGGGACGACCGTCCGTGCAACGTTCGCATTCTACAACTTCGGCGGCGCGGCGGCGACGGGGCTGCGCGTCCGCTTCAACTTGCCCGAAGGGCTCCGCTACGTCCCGGGCAGCGTGCGCGTCGACGACCGCCCGCTCGATGACGCCCGCGGCGAGACCAGCCTGCTCGCGCCGAACGGCGCCGACGTCGGCGAGGTCCCGCCCGGGGTCGAGCGGCGGATCGGGATCGCCTACGTTGTCGCGCCGACGATCGAGAACGGTGCGGTGCTCGAAGTCCAGGCGGCGCTCGCCAGCAACGAGACGGAGGTCATCGGCTCCAACGTCGTGCGGCTGACCGCGGTCAGCGCGCCGCAGCTCGAGAACCCCGAGACCGTCGCCGCGCTCGAAGCGGTCCGCGTCGCGGAGCCGGGCGAAGAGGTCGTCGCCGCGGCGCGCGTCCGCAACAGCGGGCACGCCACCGCGCACGACGTCGTGGTCGTCCTCCCGGTCCCCGACCGGACCAGCTACGTCGAGGGGAGCGCGCGGATCGACGGCCGCGAGGCGGCGATCGACGAGCGCGGGGGCGACCCCTTCGGCTTCGGCAACGCAACGATCGCCTCGCCGGCGCTCGCCGCCGGCGCGACGCTGGTCGTCGAGTACCGCGCGCGAATCGACTCGCCGCTAGACGACAACACCCGCATCGTCCTGGGCGGCGCGGTCGCCTCCGCCGAGACCGCCGAGTTCGAGCTGCACCGCGCCGAGCTGACCGTCCGCAGCGCGAGCCGCTTCGACACCGAGGCGACCCGGCTGGTCGTCGATGCGCCGAACGAGGTCGAGCCGGGCCGCCGCGTCCGGGTCGGGGTGATCGCGGAGAATGCGGGGACCTGCGCGGCTGAGGCCGTCTCCGTCCGGCTCACGCTGCCCGAAGGGCTGCGCTACGCGCCCGGCTCCCGCGCCGTCGACGGGCGCTCGGTCAGCGAGAGCGAGCCGCCGGGCGCCTTCGTCTTCCCGCGGATCGACGCCGGCGGCCGGGTCGAAGCCGCGATCGACGCCTACGTCGTCTCGCCGGCGGTCGACGGAACCCCGCTCCCGATCGCCGGCTCGCTGCGCTGGTCGACCGGCTCCCGCGCCTTCGAGCGCACCCTCACCGTCCGCTCCTCGCCGCGCTTCCTGGAGGCGCGCAACGTGCTGGCCCTCGACGGGCCGGCGCAGGTCAGCCCGGGGAGCGAGGTCCGGGCGACGATCCGCATCGCCAACGACGGGACCGCCCAGGCGACCGGGGTCCGAATTGCGATCGAGGCCGACGCGGCGCTGCAGTCGCTGCGCTACGCCGACGGCGGCGGCGAGGCGCGGGTGCAGCCGGCCGGGATCGACGTCGGGACGCTCGCGCCGGGCGCGAGCCGCAGCTTCACCCTGACCGGGACCGTCGCCTCGCCGATCCCCGACCGCTCGGCGATCCGGCTGCGGGCACGGCTGGAGAACGACCAGACGCCGTCGGCGGCGCTCGGCCAGCTCGAGCTGACCGTCCGCTCCCGGCCGCGCTTCGCGCCGACGAGCTCGACGATCGCCTATCCGGCCGGCGACCCGCTCCGGCCGAGCGGCCACGGCGACGTCCAAGTCGCCGTCGTCAACGAAGGGACCGACGTCGCCCGCGACACTCGGCTGCAGCTCGAGGTCACCAGCGACGCGCGGCTCGAGGCGGTCGACGGCGCGACCCGGGTCGGCACGACGCTGCTCTTCGGCGACGTGCCGCCGGGCGGGCGCGCGGAGGCGACGATCCGCCTGCGGCTGGCCCGGCTGGTCGCCCGCGGCACGGTCATCACCGTGAACGGCCGGCTCGAGGCGGTCGGGCTGCTGCCGCTGGCGCTCGCGCCGGTGACGATCCCGACGATCGCGGAGCCCCGGTTCGACGAGGGCGCGACG
This sequence comes from Candidatus Eremiobacterota bacterium, assembly GCA_019235885.1. Classification (GTDB taxonomy): domain Bacteria; phylum Vulcanimicrobiota; class Vulcanimicrobiia; order Vulcanimicrobiales; family Vulcanimicrobiaceae; genus Vulcanimicrobium. The sequence continues at coordinate 12,914 of JAFAKB010000036.1, forward strand.
CTGCGCACCCAGCCGGCCGAGACGGTCGACGCCGGCGAGCCGCTGTTCGTGCGGCTCGCGGCCCGCAACACCGGCGACGGCGCGGCGAGCCGGCTGGTGGTCCGCGCCGCGCTTCCGACCCACACCGCCTACCTGCCCGGCTCGACGCTGGTCAATGACGTCCCGCTGCTCGACGTCGACGGCGGTTCGGTGCTGTGGTCGAAGGGCGGGCTCGTCCTCGAAGACGTCGACCCCGGCGTCGAGGTGCTGGTCCGTTACGGGACGATCGTCAACACGCCGCTGACCGCCGGGACGCTGGTCGACTCCCACGCGGACCTGACCTGGGACGGCGGGGCGACCGTCGCGATTTCCTCGCCCTCAGTTCGCGTCCGCTCGACGCCGGCGTTCGCCGTGCGGGCTTCGGGGCTGCCCTTCTCCGTCGCGGGGGTCGCGCCGCGGACCGCCGACGTCCTGCACGACATCGCCGAGCAGCGCCGCGCCGCGCAGGTTCAGCTCCCGCCGCCGCCGGTCGCCCTTCCGCCCGCCTCGGTCGGCGAGCCGCAGGCCGCGGCCCCGGCCGCGCCGGCGCCGCCCGCCCCGCCCCAGCGCCCGGCGTTCCTCTACGACGAAGAGGCGCTCGAAGCGCGCTTCACACCCGCCCCGCCGCGTCCGACCGAGGCGCCGCCGGTTCCGCCGCCGCCGGCCGAACCGCCGCCGGCTCCGCCGCCGCGCGCGCCCGAACCGCTGGCGCAGGCGCCCGCCGTGGAGCCCCCGATTGCGGAAGTTCCTCCGGCATCCCCGGTCGCCGAGCCGGCGATGCCGGACGCCGACGTCGCGGCGGGCTCCGTCGCGGCGCTCCCCGAGGAGCCGGAGCGCGTCGACCACGTGGCGCACGCGGCCGCGGATGCCGTCCGGGAAGCTGCCGCGCCGGCGGCGCCCGCCGCTCCCCCGCCGGAGGTCGCTCCAGCGCCGCCGAGCGTCACCGCGCCGGCTGCTCCCGAAGCCGTCGTCGCGCCCGAGCCGGCGATCGTCCCGCCGCCGGCCGCGCCGCCCGCTGCCGAGCCGGCCGCGCCGGTGCGCCGGGTGCGTCTCGTCCTCGCGCGCGACGCGCTCGAGCGCGCGCTCACGTTCTTGGAGCAGTCGGACTACGGCGGGTTGATCACGCACCTGTTCGCGGTCCGCACGCTGCTGCCGACGGCGTTCGTCGGGCTGAACGGCGACGTTCCGGGCAAGCTCGCGGCCGCGCGCGAAGCGATGCGCGGCGTGATCGACCGGCTGTTCATCAAGATGCGGATGCCGCGCTACGCGCTGACCTCGAAAGATCTCGAAGACCGCGCGAGCCGGGCGGCGTTGCTCGACCTCGTCAACGCGCTCGAGGACGCCAGTCCCAGTGACGAGATCCATCCCGGCGACGCGACCGTGATCCTCGAAGGGCCGATCGACGTCACGCGCCTCACGCCGTATCTCGCGCGGCTCGAATCCGATCCGCTCGGCACCGCGACGCCGTGGCTGATCCTCGCCGAGCTGCTCCCGTCGTCGTTCGTCGAGCCGCGCGGCGGCGAGTCGATGAACGTCTACCGCAGCGCGCTGATCACGACGTTCACCAACGTCGCCGCGCTGCCGCAGGACGAGTTCCACCGCGTCCTCTCGGGGACGCAGAACGCCGCGCTCGACACCGCGCTGCGCAACGTGCGCTTGGCGCTGCGCGACGCGCTCGAAGCGGCAGCCGCCAAAGCGTAGCGAGGTTCCCTAATGCTCGCCGTCCAGCTTCCGCACGTCGGCGAGCTTATCGTCCCCGGCATCTTGTTCTTCGTGATCGGGATCGGGTTGATCGCGATCGCGCAGTTCTGGCCGGAGTCGGGCAAGCCGGTCGTCACGCACGTCACGCCGGTCGAGCGCATCCCGCTCGGCGCGCGCGAGGCCGGCGAACAGACCGGCGCGGTCGTGCACGTCACGCGCAGCATCTCGTGGCCGACGCTGCTCGACCGCGACGCCGGCGAGCTCGACGAAGCCGAGCGCCGCGTCGTGCTCGACGGGCTCGGGATCGTCGGCGACGGCTGGTCCTCGGAGATTCTCGCCAAAGCGTTCGACGAAGAAGAAGGCGAGCTGCGCGTCGCGGCGATCGAGTCGCTCGGCCGCTCCGAAGGCGAGATCGTCGCGCCGACGCTGGAGCGCGCGTACGCCTCGTACGTCGTCGCGGAACGCTACGCTGCGATCGACGGCGCGTCACGCCGCGGCGACATCGCGCTCCTCGAGCGCGCGCTGCGCGACACCGACGAGACCGTCGCGCTCGCCGCGGCCTACGGCCTCCACCGCGCCAAGCGCGACGACTTGATCGAAAGCGGCCTCGCCGGCCGCGACGACGTGCGCGCGAACCAAATCCGCCACGTTCTCACGATCCTGGCGTAAGCGAGGAATCAGATCGGCGGAATCTTCCGGTGGAAGTACTCCGCGATGACGTGCTGCGCGATCGGCGCGGCGACGCTCGCGCCGTAGCCGCCTGATTTCTCCATGAACACGGCCATCGCGATCTTCGGGTGATCCGAGGGTGCCCACGCGACGAACCACGTCGTGTTCGGTCCGTTTCCGCCCTCCGTCTCGGCCGTTCCCGTTTTGCCCGAGAACGGCAAGCCCGGAATTTCGAGCCCGTACGCGGTGCCCCACGGCTTGGTGACCTGCGACATCCCGACTTGTACTTCTTTGATCGACTCTTGCGTGACCGGGACTTTGCGAATCACCTCGCGGCCGACGCGCCAGAGAACCTTGCCGCGCGGCGAGCGGATCTGCGCGACGATGTGCGGCTTGTAGAGCGTCCCGCCGTTGGCCACGGTCGCCGCGACGCTCGCGATCTGAAGCGGCGTCGCCTGCATCGAGCCTTGCCCGATCGCGAGCTGGCAGGCGTCGCTCTTTTCGAGATGATAGCCTTTGCCGAACGTCGCTTGCACCCACTCCTCGGTCGGCCAGTTTCCCGGATACTCGCCGGGCAGATCGATTCCGAGCTTGGAGCCGATTCCGTACTGCGTGGCGTAATAGCGCAGCCGTTCGTTCTGCAGCCGCCAGCCGAGCTGGTAGAAGTAGCCGTCGGACGATGCGGCGAGCGCGCGCTCGAACCCGACCGTGCCGATCCCGCCCGCCGCGATGTCGCGGAACAGCGTGCCGTAGCAGTACCACGCGCCGGAGTCGTAGAGCACTTGGTGCGGCTTGATCACGCCGCTGCTGATCGCGCCGGTTCCGGTGACCATCTTGAAGGTCGAGCCGGTCGGCGACGCCGCGCCGATCGCGCGATCGTAGAGCGGGTTCAACTTGTCGCTGAGGAGGCGGTTGTACTCCTTCTCGTCGATCGGCGTCGCGAACTCGTTGGGGTTGAACTCCGGCATCGAGGCGAGCGCGAGCACGCCGCCGTTCGAGGGATCGATCACGACGACCGCGCCCGAAAGGCGCCGTCCGACGCCTTTCCCCCACTTCGCAAGCTCGGCGGCGAGGTTCTTCTCGACGATCTTCTGCAAGCGCCAGTCGATCGTCGTGACCAGCGTGTCGCCGGGAACCGGGTCGAGCGGCTTGAGCCGGCGCACCAGCGCGCCCGAGGCATTCACCTCGACCTCCTCGCCGCCGGCGCGCCCGTGCAACTCGCGGTCGTACGCGTTCTCGAGGCCGTCCTTGCCGGTCACGTCGTTCGGCGAGTAGCCCATGCGCTTGCGCGCCTGGTACTCGTCCTCGTCGATCACGCCGACGTAGCCGAACAGGTGCGCGCCCAGCTTGCCGTACGGGTAGTTGCGCACCGGCTGCTCTTCCATGTCGACGCCGGGGAGATCGCTCTGCGCTTCGGCGAGCCGCGCGGTCTGCACCGGCGTCAAGTCGGTCGCGAGGATCACCGGGCCGTACGGTTCGTACGTGACGACTTGGTCGAAGTTCTCGTAGTTCTTGTCGTGGTGGTGCAGCAAGCGGTGCTGCAGCTTCGCGACCGGGATGCCGAGCACGTCGGAGAGCCCGGCCAGCAGCTTGTCGACGTCTTTGACTTCGGACGGGATGAGCGCGCACACGAACGAAGGGCGCGAGCGCACCAGCACGACGCCGTGGCGGTCGACGATCAAGCCGCGCGGCGCGGCGACCGGGATGACTTGAATCTGGTTCGCGCGCGCGGCGGCGGCGAACGACTCGCCCTGCACGAGCTGCACGTCCGCCAACCGGACGACGATCGCGACCAGCGCGAACGCGAGGACGACCACGAAGCCGAGCACGCGCGGCAGCGGACGGTCGGTGGGGATGCGCTCGATCGCGGCCATCAGTCGTACCCGTAGCGCTGGATCGTCGTCTTGTCGCTGACCAGCCGCCCCCGCACGACGAGCCAGACGAACGCGATCAGCGCGGTGAGCAGCGCGCGCCACAGCGAGGCATGCAGGTGCGCGACCGCAAAGCCGGGCGGAAACCCTTCGAGCCGCATCGTCGCCCAGAAGATCAGGTCGCGGACCAGCACCGCGAGCCCGCACAGCACCGCTGGGACGAATGCGCCGTCGGCGAACATGCGGCGCGAGAAACCTCCGGCGAGCAGTCCGACGACGGTCGTCGCGAGCGTCCAGCCGCCGCCGGTGCCCGCGAAGACGTCTTCCAGCAATCCCGCCGGAAGCCCGAGCAGCGCGCCGCGGCGCGCGCCGGCGCGCGAGGCGTACAGCACGACCGCGATCGTCACCAGCGACGGCACCGCGCCGCGAAACGCGAACAGCGGGACGACGACGGTCTGCGCGAACGCGAGCAGCGCGGTCCAGCCGAGCACCGGCCAGTACGCCGGTCCGACCGAGATCTCGATGCTGCGGTACTTACTGCGGTAGAACGAGGACACGCGAGAGCGCTCCCAGGTCGGCGGCCGGCTGGACGATCGCGGTTTGGTCGAGCGCGCCGGCCGAGGTCGGTTCGATGTACTTGATGCGGCCGATCAGCACGCCGGCGTGGAACGAGCGGCCTTCGCCCGTCACCACCCGGTCGCCGACGTGCAGCTTCGCGTCCTGCGAGACGTACTGCAGCTTCACCCGCGTCGAGGTGCCGACCGCGATCGCCCACCAGCGGCCGTGCTGCACCACCGCGGGCAGCTTCGAGGTCGCGTCGGTGACGAGCAACACCTTCGAGCTGAGCGGTGCGACCTCGACGATGCGGCCGACGGCGCCGCGGCCGGTGACGACGCCGTCGTCGCGGTGCACGCCGTCTTTCACGCCGCGGTCGATCGTCAGCACGTGCGTGGTCGCTTCGGGATCGTAGCCGATCACCGTCGCTTCGATGCCGCCGGGATGCGCGAGCTTCGCGCGCGCGAGGTCTTGCGCGGCCGGGATGCGCGCCAGCCGCTCCTGCAGCTCGTCGTTCTCCTCGAGCAGCGCGGCGTTCTGCGCGCGCAATTTCGCGTTCTCGCTCGCGAGCCCGGGCGTGCGCGCGACCGCGCCGGCGCCGCCGCGCACACCGTTCACGACCCAGGTCGCCGCCAATTGAAAGTATGCGCTCACGGTGGTGACGACCGCCGTCAGCGGCGAGGTTCTACCGGCGCGCGCGAAGTCGATTTGGAGAAGCGCGACGAGAGCGGCCAGAATGACCGCTCCGATTATCGCGAATAGCTTTCTCTCATCCCGATTCGTAACGATTGGTACCACCTCGTCAGCCGGTCGGCGTGCGGCCGCAACCGCTCGAGCAAACCTGGCGACGCAAGGATCTCGCCGGCGCCGCGCGCGACGCATCCCAGCGGATCGTCGGCGACCGTCGTCGGCACGTTCGTGCGCGCGCCGATCTCGCCTGCGAGTCCCGGGACGAGCGCGCCGCCGCCGGTCAGCACGATCCCCGCTTCCATCAACTCGCCGGCGAGGTCGGGCGGGGTCGCTTCCAGGATCGACCAAGCCGCGCGCGCGATGCGGTCGACCCCGTCGAGCATCGCGCTCGCGACGAGCTCTTCCGAAACCGTCCGTTTGCCGGGCCGCAGGTTGCGCATGTCGGTCCCGGCGACCAGGATCTCTTCGCGGCCGGGCGCGCGGCCGGCGAAGCCGCGCTCGATCTTCAAGCGCTCCGCGGTGAGCGGCCCGATCCCGAAGTACTCGGCGCGCAGCCGCGCGGCGATCGCGGCGTCGAACGTGTCGCCGCCGACCTTGATCGAGCTCATCGCGACGATGCCGCACAGGGTGAGCACCGCGATCTCCGTCGTGCCGCCGCCGATGTCGATCACCATCGCGGGCCGCGTGCCGGTGATGTCAAGGCCGGCACCGACCGCGGCGGCGACCGCCTGCGGGACGAACTCGGTCGTGCGCGGGCCGGCGGCGCGGATCGCCTCCTCGACCGCCTTGCACTCGATATCGGTCGCGCAGCCGGGGACGCAGGCGATCACGCGCGGCGCGACGCGCGGCCGCGCCGCCAGCGCGCGGTCGACGACCGTCTTCACCAGCGCGTGCGCGCCGCGGAAGTCGGAGATCGTCCCGCCGCGCAGCGGGCGGACGACGCGGATCCGGCCGGGGGTGCGGCCGTCGAGCTCCTTGGCGGCTTGGCCGACCGCGACGATCGCGTCGTCGCCGGTCCGGTACGCGACGACCGACGGCTCGCTGACGAGGATCCCCGAGTCGTGCGAGTAGACGACGGTGTTCGCCGTCCCCAGGTCGATCCCGACGTCGGGGCTGAACGTCGCCCGGAGCGTCCCGGTCAAGCTCATCGTGCGTGGACTCTCGTCTGCGTGGGCTGGGGCAAGAGGCGGTACCCGACGCGCCCGAGCGCGGCGGCGAAGGCGGCGAGCGGGAAGCCGACGACGGTGAAGTA